>JAHDGN010000099.1:0-3719 GCA_020627645.1 Akkermansiaceae bacterium | reverse complement strand
GAAGAACTCTTCATTATCATTCTGGTCAATCGCAAAAATACTTCGTCGGGATCAAAAAACTCAAAACCATCTCAAATTCAAACCCCATCTACCTCCTCCAATGCCTTACCCAAATTTGTCAAAGCACCCACCAAAAGATCGTTCAACCTCCTCAGTTTCGTCGATCTCGATGCTCCCAGCTTCACCCCCAAGACCTCTGGAATCCACTTCTCCTGGATCAACTGATCCCTCGTCATCTGCTCCTCCACAAAAATCACCTCAATCAGATGCCACTCCAATTCAGTCAAAACCCCACCGCAACCAGCCCGAATCCGATCAAAAGTCGCGTTGACCAAAGAGTCCCCCTCTTCCGGCAATCGCCCTTCGATTCCCTTGATCTCAGGGTCATCAAATGACAAACCACTCTGATTAGGCTCCATCCTTCGAGTCCCCTGCTTTCGAATCCACGAAATCCCACGCCGCTCAGCAACCGCCGCAAACAATCTCGGCACCTCCTCAAAAACCAACATCTTCCGAAAAGGACACCCAGCCGGATCCGTTCTTGCTTTCAAAAAATCAGCAACCGCTTCCGAATACACATCACGCGCATCATGATCTTTAATTCCCAAGCGACGATAAATGACCGAAGCTCTTTTCCACAAAATTTTTTCCGTCTCCACCCACCCCTCGCTCGCCAACACGCCGTCTTTCCCTCTCGAGACCAAATCAGGAAATTCCGGATTACTCTCCCACCTCGCCTTTTCGCTATCCCGATACAGATTGGGATCACCCGCTCCCCGACGCTTCTCCGCCACAAATCCCAGCGCACACCCCTGCACCCGACGAGTCAATACTGACAACATCATCTTCAAACTAGACTCAGGATCCCCACCCGATTCCATAAACTGCCCAAAGGTTCGCCTCGCCACTTCTTCAATTCCCTCACGATCCAAGGCAAGGCCCGGCAACGGATACGCCGCCCGAACACAAACCGCTTCCCACAACGAATCTAACCACTCAACTATGGAAGAACCCCTCACGGAGACGACCCATAGACAGAGCTTTCCAAACTAGCACGCAGAAATTCTCTCGAATTTCACAAAAATCCCTCCTGCTCTTCAGGACACCTCGCAGTAGGCCGCCAACCCATGCACCCCACCTTCCCTCCCAATTCCGCTCTCTTTGTATCCACCAAATGGAGATGTCGGATCAAATTTATTGAAGGTATTCGCCCAAATAACCCCCGCCCTCAACTCACTTGTCATTTTGAACACTTTCGCTCCTTTATCTGACCAAACTCCTCCACTCAATCCATACGGAGTATTGTTCGCCTTCTCAATAGCCTCCTTTGGCGTCCGAAAAGTCTGAACCGCTAAAATAGGACCAAAGATTTCCTCCTGCACAATCCGGTGACTCTGCGCACAATCCGTGAACAAAGTCGGCTTAAACCAATACCCTTTTCTCGGAACACCCCCCGAGGGCTGCCAAAAACAGGCTCCCTCGTCATTTCCAGATTTGACCAACTCCTTAATCCTCCCCAATTGCTCCAACGAATTGATTGCTCCAATGTCCGTATTTTTGTCCAAAGGATTTCCAACAACCAACGACTCCATCCGTTTCTGCAACTTACGAATCACAAGATTCGCAATACTCTCCTGAACAAATAACCTCGACCCCGCACAACAAACATGGCCTTGATTAAAAAAGATCCCATTCACAATTCCTTCCACCGCCTCATTGATTGCCGCATCTTCAAAAACAATATTCGCCGCCTTCCCTCCCAACTCCAACGTGAATCTCTTACCCGTTCCTGAGATAGACTTCCGAATCTCTTTACCCACCTCAGTCGAACCCGTAAAAGCCACCTTATCCACATCTTCATGCTCAACCAAGAACCTTCCCGTCTCCCCCGCCCCCGTCACCACATTAACCACCCCATCAGGAAGCCCAGCATCCTGTATTAATTCCGCTAATTTGAGAGCCGTTAACGGAGTCGTCTCTGCCGGTTTCAAAACCACTGTATTTCCACAAGCCAAGGCCGGAGCAATCTTCCAAGCAGCCATCAACAATGGAAAATTCCACGGGATCACCTGCCCCACGACCCCAATCGGCCGAACAGCCGCTCCAGGAAAAGCATACTCCAACTTATCTGCCCATCCCGCATGATAAAAAAAGTGAGCCGCCGCCAACGGAACATCCACATCTCGACTCTCCCGAATAGGCTTTCCTCCATCCATTGACTCGACAACCGCAAACTCCCTTGCCCGCTCCTGAATCAATCGCGCAATCCGAAACAAATACTTCCCCCTCTCACCCCCAGACAATTTGGACCAAACCTCGTCATAAGCGCGGCGAGCCGCTTTAACCGCTCGATTAACTTCCCTTTTACCAGCCAAAGCCACCTCGGCTAAAACCTCACCCGTCGCAGGATTCACCGTCTCAAAACAGCCCCCTCCCTTCACCCACTTTCCACCAATCAGCAGATCGTAATTCTGCTTCATCTCAAAATGGTCAGTCCCCTCAGGTGCCGAAGCAAACCCACCCGCCAAAAAATCATGCGCACTCATCAGTCCTTCGTAAAATAATCCCCACTCTGATAACGTCCAGTCTCCTGCTTCCGAATCTGCATGAGCAAATCGTTAGTCAACGAACTCGCCCCAAACCGAAACCACTCTGGCGTCAGCCATTTGACCCCCAAAACCTCCCGCACCATGACCAAATACTGCAATGCCAACTTCGCATGACTAATGCCACCAGCCGGCTTCATCCCGACCATTCGCCCAGTCCGTTCATAGAAATCCTCGATCGCCTGCAACATCACCAACGTCACTGGCAGCGTCGCCGCCACTGGCACCTTCCCAGTCGAAGTTTTAATAAAATCAGCTCCAGCAGCCATCGCCACCTCACTTGCATACCTCACATTGTCATAAGTCGTTAGCTCGCCAGTCTCCAAAATCACCTTCAAATGCGCTTCACCACAAGCCTCCTTACACTTCGCAATCTCATCATAAATCGCCCGATACTCCCCCTGCAAAAATTGCCCCCTAGAAATCACCATATCAATTTCACTCGCCCCTTCCCCTACTGCATAGCGAATCTCCGCCACACGCTCCTTCAGTCTCATTTGACCACTCGGAAATTGGGTCGCCACTGAAGCCACCCTCACCCCCGTCCCTTCCACAGCATTCGCCGCCACCCTCACCATCCTCGGATAAACGCAAACCGCAGCCGCCGGGCCAACCGAATCATCCCCAGCCAGAGGCTGTATCGCCTTCCGACACATCTGTTGAACCTTACCTTTCGTATCCGCACCCTCTAAAGTTGTCACATCCAACATCGAAACCGCCAACTTCAACGCCGAAACCTTCGTCTCCTTCTTTAAACTCCTCGCGCAAAACCTCTTCGCTCGTTCTTCGACCCCAACCTGATCGATCGCGACGCACTCAGTTCGCCGGGGAAGTCTTTCTATTCTGAACACCCGCCAAACATAAACCACCTTGCCAGAAAGAGGCAAGAAATCCCCCCATCCAATCCACTGAGAGCCAATGGGAGGGGGAGGATAAACTTGCAATAAATTCAACGACTTTGATCACACCCCCCATCGTCCACACCCAAATATTTCAGGTCACAAGAAAAGACATCAGCGCCTCCGGCACTTTGGCAACCGGAGACACCTCCTAAAAAGTCCAGTGAATGCACCACCCGCTGAAGCAGGTGGCTTCAAGTTCGTCGACTAAAGT
>JAHDGN010000098.1 GCA_020627645.1 Akkermansiaceae bacterium | reverse complement strand
ATTGTGAGTGGGGCTGATGATTTGGCGATTACTTCGATCGAGCCATTGGGGGGAGGGGTTTATGAATTGGTCATTCAAGGAAGTGCTTCGAGTGACTATCGGATTTGTCAGGCTGCTGATCTTGATTTCACCAATGCCACGGTTTTGGAGAATCTTGTTCTTGTGAGTGGAGGAGCTGTTGGTGGAACGAACAACAGCGTTGTCACTACCGGCTCTGATGGAGCGGCAACGGTACGAGTGACTTTGACTGAGCTTAAGAATTTCGTCGCAGCTGAGTCTGCTTTTTAAGTCTACTCTGGCCATCGTTTTGCTAGGTTAGTGGCACCAGGTTTTCCTGGTGTCACTTCTTTTTCTAGAGAGTCTAACAGAATCGATTGACTCCTTTCGAACTGCAGTCTATCTCCTTAAGGGCAATGTTCAAAAAAGTACACACTCTAGCGCTTGCCCCTCTCTGTCTTCAATCGGTGGTAGCCGGGACTGTCAATTACACGGATGATTTTAGTACCCCAAGTTTCACAACTAATTTCACCCAGACTCAGGGAGGGATTTGGACTCTTTTTAGCAAGGTGGGGCATGAAGCGCCTGGTTTGTTTTGGGAGGGGAGCTCGACCACGGCGGTAAATGGGCTCGCTGCGTATACAGGGGCTGGAGCTGCAGATGGTTGGGGAGTTGACGGTGCTTCGGGAAACGTTTCTTGGCAATTTCGAGGAGATTCTGAGGAGGCAATCACCGTTGGGGATCGAAATGGATTGTATCTTTCTCCGACAACATCATTGGGGGCAGGCTACCTTTATTTTGGGACGGAGGTTTCAGCTATTTCGGCTACCGATGCTACCTACAACCTTGTTTTAGCGAATGGTTCGACGACGGTGAATCTTGGTAGTTTTGTTGTTCCAGATGATAGCGGAAGTGAACCGCCAAATTTTTGGACTTTGATTGGGTTCGATTGGACGATTTCGGGTGGGGTTTTGTCCGCAAATTACTCAATGTCTGGATTTACGGATGATGATGGGAGTGGGATTCTTTCGCCTACGCCTTTCACAGCTTCTGGTTCATCTTCGATTGGAGTCAGTGCTGGGTTGGGCGCTTCAACGACTTCTTATTTTGGGCTTGGTGGTCAAACAAGTGGGATTACAGGGACTCCCAATGCGACGTTGGACGATTTTACCATTACCATTACGGGGATTCCTGAGCCATCGACTGGGATTTTAGGAGTTTTTGGGATGCTCTTTTTGTTTGGGAGACGCCGGAAAGTTAGCTGATCGGCTCAGAATTGATCAAAAAACCTCTCTCGTGGTTGTCATGAGGGAGTTTTTTTTTGAGGTATTGTCGGGTGCTCGAATAGATTGGGGCTGTGCCGGATCGTTTAGAATCGTTTATGGAGGAGGTTGGATGGAAAACTCGTTTTGATGATGAGGTCCTAGTTGCGGGAAAAAAGATGTCTTCTCCTAAGTACCTAAGGAGATTAAACATGGAGACCGTTGAAGACGGGTGGGTCATCGCTGGGGAGGTCGACGGATTTGAGTGGGAGGTTAATTTGTGGGACGAAGGAGAAAGGCTTGAGTTTGATAGTCACTGTGGGTGTGAAGTCGGGAGATTTTGTATTCATGTTGCGGCTGGGCTCATTAGAGCTTCACGTCCAAATACTTTGGCAAGATTGATGCGGGGGGGGAGGGAGGGGATACCTGATCAGGGAATAAAAAAGGGTCACCGTGAGGAAAAATTTGGAGATTTGGAAAAATTTGAGCCTTCGTTTCGAATTGTGGTCGCCGAGGAACCAGCTGGAAGTCGGGTGGTTCAATTGCTGTTACAGGCCTTGAAGGTGAGGCAGCGTGAAACTTGGTTGGTGGCGAGACCCGTGGTCAGGTATGGGAATTCCGAATTTCCCTTGGTGAAGGGTGGTGGAAGCGATGGAGTGAAAAGGGATCGGGCGGCGGAGTTTCGTGCGATGGAAGAGTTGACCCAATTGGGGATGACAAATCTTTCAACTAATCCGACGTATCGATTTTTGTTGTCGTTTGCCAAGAAGCAATCATCTGAGTTGTCGGTGGAAGGGTGTTGGTTTCCTGACCCCCATTTGTCGACGACTGAGATGTACTGGCCATGGTTTCGGGCGAAAGCATCTAAGATATTGGAGGATAAAGGGTGGCTTGTTGAAGTTGCTGATAATTTTGGCCACGACGTTCATGATCTGGATGGTGAGCAATTGGATGTGATTCTCGAACCAACTTCGGGTGGGTGGTTTACCTTGTCGGTTGGGATTGATCTGAGAGGGGAGAAGTTGGATCTGCTTCCAATTTTGACCGGCTTGTTAGATGGAGACACCATTGATCAATTGGGCGACTTAGCTGATGAAGATCTCCATTTGATTTATTTACCGAGTGGTGGGGCTTTGCAGGTGCCTGCTGGTAGATTGAGGTCTATCTTACATCATTTGGCGGCTCTTACGGATCCCAAGGTGCCTCAATTACATCCTTTGGATGTTGTCGCTTTGGTGGAATCGGAGGCATTACCTCTTGATCCTCCGGTCGAATTGAAGGCTTTGCGTCGACGTCTCAGCAAAGGAGAAAGAGAGCATGAAGCCTATCAACAACCGGAGGGGTTGAGAGCGGATTTGCGAAATTACCAAAAGGAGGGGGTTGAGTGGATGGCTTTTTTGAGGGATCACGAACTGAATGGAATCTTGGCAGATGATATGGGATTAGGGAAAACGGTACAAACTCTGGCTCACATTCTCAGGTTGAAAATGGGAGGTGCTGAGAATCCGGTTTTGGTGGTTGCTCCTACGTCAGTCGTTTCGAACTGGTTGGCAGAGGCCAAAAAGTTTGCCCCAGGGTTGCGTGGGATTCTTTTGCAGGGGGCTGGTCGGAGGAGATTATTTACTCATATTCGTCATGCCGACCTGGTGGTGACCTCGTTTGCGCTCTTGCAGCGTGATATTGAAGAATTGAAGAAGTATGATTTTGAGTTGGTGGTTTTGGATGAAGCACAACACATCAAGAATCCTCAGGCAAAGGTGAGTCAGGCGGCTTGTCAGCTAAAATCAAAAAGTCGCTTGTGTTTGTCGGGGACCCCGGTGGAGAACAATTTGGGGGAGTTGTGGTCGTTGTTTCGATTTTTGTTACCTGGTTTTTTAGGGCCATTGGAGAGGTTCCGAAAAAACTACCAAACTCCGATTGAGAAAGATGACGATGAGGAGAGGTGGACTTATTTGCGGAAAAGATTGGGCCCATTGATCCTAAGGAGAACGAAAGATGAGGTTGCGAAAGAGTTGCCGCCAAAGACGGTATTGGTTCATCCAGTTGATTTGAATTCGGATCAGCGGGATCTTTACGAGACTGTCAGAGCGACCATGGACAAGGAGGTTCGCCAGGCGATTGCTGCTAGGGGATTGGAGCAGTCGCAATTTGCGATTTTAGATGCTTTGTTAAAGCTCAGGCAGATTTGCTGTCATCCTCGATTGCTGAAGTTGTCTTCGGTTGATGTCGAGAAGGCTAAGAGGTCTGCAAAATTGGACTACCTCTTTGAGTTATTAGATACTCTTTTCGCAGAAGGGCGGAGGGTGTTACTGTTTTCTCAGTTTACATCCATGTTGGAGTTGATTGAGAAAGAATTGAAAGCCCGGAGCATTGGCTATTTGAAATTAACTGGGGATTCGAAAGATCGGGGGAATTTGGTGGAAAGGTTTCAGTTGGAAGAGATGCCGATTTTTCTGATTTCGTTGAAAGCAGGAGGGACTGGGCTGACGCTCACGGCGGCGGATACAGTCATTCACTTCGATCCGTGGTGGAATCCGGCAGCCGAAAATCAGGCGACGGATCGGGCATACAGAATTGGTCAGGATAAGCCTGTGTTTGTTCATAAGCTCATTTGCTCGGGAACGGTTGAGGATCGAATTCATCAGTTGCAGCAGAAGAAGGCTCATCTAGCTGATTCTTTGTTCTCCGGCGCGGCTAAAGCGGTGCCTGATTCTGAAGCTCTCAGAAGTTTGCTAGAACCATGCGATCAAAAAATTTGAGTTTCGTTGAGAATAGCTACGTATGACTTGCAATCACTGGTCGTTATAGAGTGATTTCGGTGACGCCTATTTTGGCGAAGTGACCACCATTCTTCGCTGGTTTCCACGATTCATCATAGATTCCCGGATGAATTGTTTTAGAGGGATAGTTTCTTTTTGCTTCTTCCTCACACCTTCTTCTGAGAAGGACAGCCAGGTCTCGACTTCTCTTCCATCAGCCACGGTCGCTTCCACGAAATCTAGGAATCTTTTTTTATTGGAGTCGTCAAATGACAGGGAACTCATCGAAATCAGCCAGGTTCGGAACTCATCATCACTTACAAAATCTTGTTGTTGTGCCATTCGAAGAGAAAGATCGAAGTCCCTGAGCCAGCCGGAAGAGATGACTCTACTTGCTTGGTGGTGTCGTGTTTCAGTATCGGCGATTTGTGAGACCAAGTGTTCGGCTGCTTTGAGATCTTTGAGATGGACTTTGTCCAACAAAACCGACAAAGACGCGTCTTTTAGTTCTCCTTGGGGAAGTGATTCAACCCAATTTATTGATTCAGCTAAATCCTTAATCGTCCAAGTTTTGACGGCGTTCTGTATCTGGGACATTTGTTGAACAGAGGGCAAATTATTTTGGATGATGTTGATGGCTCCCGTTGGGTCCCAGGTTGCCTGATCATTGATAATCCGGATGAGCGTGTCATCTATGTGACTTTCAGGTAGTAAAGTCAGGTCAAAGTCTCTTTTATGCTTTAGAATCCAGGCTGGTGCGATTTCTACTAAAGCTTCACCACGAAGAAATTCGTCTTCTAATTGAGAAGCCCATGACAGAGCAGAATCTGGATCACGAATTGCCCATCGCGCTACCACTTTTCCCGTAATGCTGTCCTTCCTTGTTAGCTCCTCTTTTACTGCAGTGCGACTGATTTTTTGGTCCAATCTAAGGGCCTCATTTGCAGCCCATTCCTGCTGATTTTTTTGAAGTTCTTCGAGCTTTTTGTTCGCATTGAATTTCAAGAGGCGAATGGCTGTTGGGGTGAGTCTATTTCCGAAGGTTAGGGTTCTTTGAAATTCGCTCATGAAATTCCGATAACTATTGGCAAGCTCATTGTCTTTGTGCTCAGATGCTACTTGTTCACCCCAGGTTTCCGCATAGTTGAAAGCTGAATCTACTCTCTGAGTCAAGTCCTTGAACATTTTTGATTCTAGATGCTTTTCGGCATGTTTCAGTGCTTTTTCTGGGGCTGTCGTAGCCCAGGATTGCCAATGTTTTTCGGTATGAAACTCCCGCAGTAAATGAGGGATTTTGCGAGAAAATTGCATGAAGGCACCTGGAGTCTCTTGGAGACACAATTGTTGCACAAGTTCGCCAAGTTTTTTGGGGTTTACCTGATATCCCAGCTGATTCATCGCTTTCCGATAGACTCGTTCTTCGATGGGAAGGCCGAGCCGGTTGTGAATCGCCGAAATCCGATGTCTCTCTTCGGTCATCATGACAGACTCGATGAGGTCTTTCAGGTCATCATGAGTTTTGACATCTGCAATTGTTGTTTGAGGATTGCGGTGTTGCTTTGTGAGAACTCGCTGGCGTCGGTCCCCTTTGTTCTCAGTCAAACCCGCCAAATATTGGCTGTCGATAGAAGTATGGTTTTGTTCCGGTCGTAGCCAGGTGTAGGAAGTGATGCTCAGTAAGGAAACTAACATCAAAGCTGCGACGACTTTTCCATTTATAGAAGCAAGAGCAAAGTTTGTGACTTTGTAAATGGATGTTTTCGTGGTTGCAACGCTACTTATTGCGTCGGTGAACGTAGGTTCTGAGGGGCCAAGGCTTGTTGAAATAATCTGATTGCAAATTGTTTGGATCGTGGAGGGGGCTGACCAGCAGGCTTCCGTTTTGGTCGCAAACAGCGTGGAAATCGAAGCAATGCTAGCCGTTTTGACTCCCTTCTTTGAGAGCATTTCACGGAGAAGGTTTCTCCCTCTCTCAAGGCGAGTTCTGAGGGTGCTTGCGTTTAGGTTGAGTTGGAATGACGCCTCTTGTAGTGATCTTTCTTGGAGGTGAACCAAGATGATGGGTTGTTGATATTTTTCGGGGAGCTTGCCAATTAGGTCGTCAATGAGCTCCCAAAAGTCGTAAGTTATTGATTGATAGGAATGATTTTGAGAGTCCTGTTCCATCGCTTTGGTCTCCCGAAGAAGTCTTCTTTTTTGGGATCGGTAGTGATTCAGAGCCAGTCCGCGGGTTGTTGAATGAATCCAGCCCGATATAGACTGATAGTTTGATAGTCGGGTAACGCGCCTGGCTAATAGAGAAAATGTTGCTTGTGAGATGTCTTGGGCATCTTGGTGGTTTCCGACAATTCTCCGAGCGATACCATATACCATTGGCCCGTGACGATGAACTAGCTCTGAAAACGCCTTTTCGGACTGAGAATTTTTGAATTTGGTTAGGAGTTCTCGATCGCTTTCTTGGACTGTTTCCATGGACTTGAGTTTGTTCAATAAGGTCGGAAGATATTCATCTTCTGCTTAGTGTTTTATCTTTGGAAAGTGCTCACTATATGATAGTTGCCGCCCTTATATTAAAGTAAAATGATGTCCGTATCAAATATTGACTGATGAAAAGCTAAGGAGTGAGCAATCGGTGCTTTATTTCTTCGGTGAAGTGAGGGGATTGATCTATGTAACGTGTTGCTTCGTGTGGGGTTTGTTTTAGCCATTGGCTTGCGATTGCGATCACATTTGTCGTCTTTGTGGCTGGATCACTCAATTGGAAGGCCAAATTGAGTTTTTCTTCCGGATGGCGATCTGGGTCGGTCGCGACTAGCACCGAGATGGCTGAATCTCTAAGATCCCCCTCAGGCCGTTGTGTTGCCCAAAGTTGAGCCTGATGGGGGTCAATTTTTACCCAGTTTTCGATTAAAGTCGGGGTAGCTTGAATTTGGGTCGTTGTGTCGGCGTGTTCTGTTAACCATTGTGCCGCTACCGCTGGGTCCTTTAGAGCGAGGTTTTTGGCGATAGCTCTTTCGGTTTTGCGTCTGATGGCACCATGTGGCATGTTTGATACTTCCTCATTTGCTGCGATGAGATCGTTTTTTGACAGTGCTTTGACTGCTGCCCCGATGGCTTCTTCTTGTTCGGTTTTGGGGAGCCCAGTGATCCATGTTTTTGCTTCATTCCAATCTTTGGTCGCCCAGTTTTCAGCGATGGTGGCGTAGACTATTTTTTTGGTTCTAGCTGGAAACCTTTTGGCTGCGTTTGCGGCATTTTTTGGATCAGTTTTTGACCACTCGCGGAGAGTGGAGATTTGAACTGTGCTTTGGTTTGTTGGTAGGAGGGTCGAGGCCCAATCCAGGGTTGCCAATGGATTGATCTTGGCCCATTGACTTGCAACCGTTCGGATGGAACTTCCTTCGACTCCGTGTCCATGTTTCTCAAGCCTCCTTAGCCTTTCTTGATTTTTTTTTACGTAGTTGGCGGCTTCTTTAGGATTGTCTGAGGCCCATTTCATTAACACGACATGACTGAGAGAGGCTGAAACTTTGCCCATTCTGGAAGCATGAATCATTGCTTCTTTAGGGTTGTTTTGGGCCCAGCAAGAAAAGAGAGCATACCCAAGATATTCTTTCTTCTCGAAGGGCATACTGTTGAGCTTGTCGGCTTCAGTCGCGTATTCGTCTTGATTGAAAGCTGAGTATTGATCAATGAGGTTGATCAGATCCGTCGATCTTTGTTGGGTAGAATCTAGGTGGTCTTTCTTTTGGTGTTCAATGCCCCTTTTGTTTGATTTTGAGCGTAAGGTGGATCTTTTGCTGGTCGTTTGTGTGTGGGGCTTATCCTTCTCGTCAGAAAGGGGGTGACCGACCTTAAAGACATAACTACAAGTAACTCCAAGAAAGATTCCGGCACAGATTTTCAAAAGTGAATTGATCGTCATGGCAACATTCCAGAGATGAGTAATCCGATGGTTACTGCTATTGGGGGAACGACCCAAAGGATTACCCATCTCTTGATATGGCAAGCTTGCGTTTGATTAGAGTGGGCGGATTAGGGCAGGGTTGTTTGTTAGAAGTTGATAGTCTTGAGCTTCGCCCCAAAAATTGATGGCGTCAGGCGTGGGATCGCCGGTCACTCCGTCTGCCCAAGCCATGACAACTCTCATTCGATAGCGTGATCCAGTGAGGATGTGTTCTTCTCCTGTTTCGGAGTCAACGACAAGATGGGGGAGGATTCCTCGACCCTTTACCTGACCAATCCCTCTTCCGGTGAATATTTTCTCCCCTGAGTCCTTAAAATCTCCGTCTCGATTGATGTCAACGTAGACAGCCCATTTCTGCTCGTAAGCTCCTCCCACAAATCCTGGAGTGAGTTCAAGATCAACTGTACCCCCATCAAATGGGGTGGCTGATCCAAGCTGTCTCCATGTTGTCCGTGGACTTACTTGCCAGTCAACTTTTGTTGGAAATCCAGTTGTGAAGAAATCGGCAAATCCGTCGTTGTTTCCATCAATATCGTGTCGGGCAATCGCCTCTGAAGGGCTTCCCACCCCGATCATTGTCGATACTCCAGCAATAAATTCGTATCCCGTTTTGCCCTGAATTTTTGGATAATTTTCAAACGGAACGATTGTGTCTCCAAAGCCCCCGGGGCTCGCGAAAGAGGTTGCCGTCAGTGCTGACAAAATGGGGGACAATGCCCATGTTGAACACTTAAGCTTTCCTGAATGGATGGTCTTATGTCTTTTTTTCATATAGTTCATTTTTTCTGTTTTTTGGAGGGGGTGAGGTGGCTTTGATGTATGTATTTTCACTCAATTGTCATCTAGATTGGAGTCACAAAGGGGTGAGAAGTGTTTTTCGAGGTGCGGAGGGTGGTTTGACGGATTTTCGGTATTTCATTCAGGGAGCAACCGCCGGGGCGGGGGTTGTCTCAAAAAAAACAAATTTTTTAATTTTTAATCCAGAAATTCCAGCAGCTTTCAGCTGTTTGTTTGAGTAGTCTTTCGTCAGCGTTAAATTCCCCGAAGGACCAATTTTATTTTTCATTTTTTGCATTCATTTCTCCAGTGTGCAATGAAAATGATTGGTCAGTTCAATAAATTTTCAACCCCACGAGGATCATTTATTTTTCACTACCCTTCAAATTCCCCGTAGATAGAAGAAATAGCCAAGATGAAATAAACTACCTTCGCCGCACTTAGGACCGGTAAAGTCCAGATATGATAAGATGAAGATCCGAAAATCCATTCAAAAAATAACAATTCTCATGCAAGCCATGCCTTAGATAAATGCTTCAGCTTGCTGGAAAGTCATCGTCTGATTGTTCGCTTTCGCAGAACTACAAACCCGATTGATAAGCATCTTGCTTACCTCAATTCCCGTTAGTTCACCTAAACTCTCATCGTTTTCCAGCCGTCCATGAGGTCACATCAATGACCTCCCTACGTTCACTCCTGGGTTTGAGGAGGTCGAGGACAGCGCTTTGCAGCGGGAAGCCCCATGATAGCATGGTTCCAGGCCTTCGTTCCCCATCTAAACCCAAGGGGTAAATTGGGGGTTCAGGGGGCTTGGGACTCGATGCCAAGCGATCCCGCAGACCTCGCCAAACCCAGAAAACACCTTAATCAGCACTAAATTCCCCGAAGAACCATAAAATTAATACTAGGAGTCTGTCGGACTGGAAACGCCGTAATTTTCTGGTCCGAGATAGGCGGCT
>JAHDGN010000097.1 GCA_020627645.1 Akkermansiaceae bacterium | reverse complement strand
GCCAAGTGAAAGCTGCGGTGAGGCAGGTGTTGGGTGGTTTGGAAGATGGCGAACAACCTGATTAAACGAGTCGGTCGATGGATTTTCAGAGGAGCCGGTCGTTTTGACTGAGGCAGTGAGAGGGAAGCTGGAATCGTATTTGACGAGAGTGAGGGTCAGGGGGGGAACGAATATTCATGATTCTTTGAAGAGAGCCTTGGGGCAAAAAACAGAGGAAGGTTTTTTGCCAATGGTTTTATTTCTGACAGACGGGTTGCCGACGATTGGTGAAACGTCTGAGAAGAAGATTCGTGAAATGATGACGTCCTCGAATGGAGGGCATCGTCGGATTTTTACTTTTGGAGTCGGTGTTGATGTTAATACGCCACTCTTATCTCGTTTGGCTAATGAGAGTAGGGCAACCTCGACGTTTGTGTTGCCAGAGGAGGATGTGGAATTGAAAGTCGCGAAGGTTTTCCAACGTTTGTCAGGGCCTGTTTTGGAGACACCAGTTTTGAAGGTGAAGAGTGAGGATGGTGGGGTGATGGATTTGTTGCCTGGAAACCTTCCAGACTTGTTTGAAGACGATCAGTTGGTTGTTGTGGGGCGTTATCAGGGGAAGAAAGAGATGGAGTTTGTTCTGAGTGGGAGTGATGGCAAAAACGAACAAAAGTATCGCTTCGATTTTGCACCCCAGAAGAATAAGGAGGCTGATTACATTCCCCGTTTGTGGGCAAGTCGTAAAATTGCGGTCTTGACTGAGGCTTTGCGAGACCTGGGAGCGGATGGATCAACTGATCGGCAGCATCCGAAGTTTAAGGAATTAGTGGATGAGATCGTTCGTTTGTCGACGGAGCATGGTATTTTGACGGAATATACGGCATTTTTGGCTCGGGAAGGTGAGGTGTTTCGTGGAAGAGATTTGAGAAATAGCGCGGCTTCGCTTCGGCTTGAAAAAAGGGCATTGAAGGAAAGGTCTGGCTTTGGGGCATACAATCAGGAGGCAAATCTCAGTGATGCGAAGCAGAGGAGTTGGGTTGCGAAGAATAACAATTTCCTAAACGAGAACATGGAACGGGAGGTTGTTAAGAATGTGCAGCAAATCGGCAGGAAGACCTATTTTCAGCGTGGGACGAGTTGGTTTGATGCGGAAGCTGTTGATCAAAAGGATGACAAGGCAAAGGAGGTGAAGATCGGTTCGCCGGAATTTGGAAAGTTGGTTGATCGCTTAGTGTCGCTGAATCAGCAGAGTTCCCTGGCAATGGGGGTGAATATGAGAGTGGTTGTCGATGGGGTGACTTACCAAATCAAATAGAGAAATACGAAAGATATTAGAGATTATGAAAAAGACGATAACGACAGTTGTGATGGGGCTCACTTTATTCGGCCCGGTTTTTGGGCATGACAAAGTGAAGGTCACTGAGGAGGCAAAAGTTGAGGCCCCAGCTGAGGGGCAGGCAAAAGTGCAGATAGCGATCTTGCTTGATACAAGCGGTAGTATGTCGGGGTTGATTGATCAGGCGAAGACGCAGTTGTGGAAAGTGGTGAATACTTTTATTACGGCAAAGCAGAATGGAAAAGTGCCTTTTGTAGAGGTTGCTTTATATGAGTATGGGAAGTCGTCACTGCGTGGAGAAGACAATTGGATTCGGCAGATTCAGCCGTTGACTCGTGATTTAGACAAAGTGAGCGAAGAGTTGTTTGCTTTAACGACAAATGGGGGAGAAGAATACTGTGGTGCGGTGATTCAAAAAGCGACTTCTGAGTTGAAGTGGGATTCTTCTGGAGATGTCTATAAGGCGATTTTTATCGCTGGTAATGAGGCTTTTACGCAGGGGCCTATTCAGCCAGATAAATCCTGCAAAGAGGCGATTGCTAAGGGAGTGATTGTTAATACCATTCATTGTGGAAGAGAAGTTGAAGGAGTGAATGGAGGTTGGAAAGATGGGGCGGTGTTGGCTGATGGTCGTTTTTTGACCATCGATCACAATCAGGCTGTGGTTCATATTGAAGCACCTCAGGATGAAGAAATTGTGAAGCTTAATACTGAACTAAATGATACCTATATTGGTTTTGGACGGACTGGTCGAGCACGCAAGGAAATGCAGTTGGCCAATGATGCGAAGGCATTCAAAGAGAAAACAAGTGGAGCTGCTGTTCAGCGGGCGGTTGCCAAGGGTTCGTCGAATTATTACAACTCAGGTTGGGATATTGTTGATGCTTCGAAGCAGAAAAATTTTGATTGGACCAAGCTAAAAGACGAAGAGTTGCCAGAAGAGATGCGGAAGCTTGATCTTGAAGGACGTAAGAAATTTGTGGCTGACAAGGAGAAGAAGCGTGGGGAAATTCAAAAGAAGATTCAGACCCTTAACAGTGCTCGAAATAAGTTTGTTGCGAAGAAGCGTGCTGAAATGGCGAAGACTGACGAAAAGAATACCTTAGATCAGGTGATGTCTGAGACGGTTCGTGAGCAGGCCAAAAAAAAGGGATATCAGTTCTCAGAGTAAGTTTCGAAGGATTGTGTGTGAATGGAGGGTGCCTCGCTATCACACCAGCGGGGTGCCCGATTCCTTTCTTTCTAAAGGCGAATAAACAGCTATGATTGCTCATATGTCAGATCCAACGGTTTTGGTGGTTGAAGATGATGCCGCGGTGCGTCAGGGGGTGGTTGATGCCTTAAGCTTTGCGGGATACCAGGTGATTTCAGCGGCTGATGGTCGCGAAGGTCGCGAGAAGGCATTGACTGCGCGGTATGATTTGATGTTGTTGGATCTGATTATGCCTCACTATACGGGGTTTGATATTCTCGAAGCTTTGCAGGGGCAGCGTGCTGGCCAAGCGGTGATTATTCTGTCGGCAAAGGGTGAGGAAGATGATCGAATTCGTGGTTTGAAGATGGGAGCTGATGATTATGTGGTGAAGCCTTTCAGTGCGAGGGAGTTGTTGGCTCGGGTCAATGCGGTGTTGAGGAGGACGACCGAACGACAGGCGTTGGGTGAAACTTATGAGGTTTGTGGCAGGGAGATCGATTTGACTCAGGCGAGAGTTACGGAGGGTGATGACTGTCGAGAGTTGACGGAACGAGAGGTTGGGGTGTTGCGATATTTGTTGGCGAATTCTGAGCGCCCGGTGCCTCGGGATGAATTGTTAATGCACGTCTGGGGAATTGATCCGAAGGGGGTCGAGACGAGGACGGTGGACATGCAGATTGCGCATCTGCGGAAAAAATTGGGAGATGCAAACCAAGAGGTGCTCGCGACGGTGCGCGGTCGTGGGTATCGAATTATGAAGTGATGAATAGGAGTTGGATTATTTGGAGCGTTTTTTTTGCAGCAGTCATCTTGGTGGTGGGGGTCTTTGGTTGGATTACCTCTCGTGCTCTAGACTCTGAACGTGAAGGGGCGCAGGCAGAAGCTGAAGTATTAGCTGGGGAGAGAATGAGGGTGGCGTTAACGAGTATGGACGAGTTAGGGATGTCGATTCTTGCGACCGAGAATCAGCGTCCCGTTGAGGATTATCAGTCGGTATCGGTTGCTGCGAATTATGTTGCTCAGTCGCAACAGGTTGCGATGAACGATGTTTACAAAATGTCATCTCTCTTGATGGGGCAAAGTGATTATTCTGATGTTTATTTTGAGATTGATTCGCTAGGTAATGTCAGTTCACCACAAGTTCTTACCGCTTCGGATAATGAGTTGGCATCTAATTCTGGATTTGAGATCCCTCAAAATAAGAGAGCACTTCAAAAAATTGATAGGATGCAGGGGAAAAAAACTCAGGTTAGAGATTTTAAGAAAATTTTCAAAAATGAGGGAAGTGATGATGGTGAGGGTGCTCTAGTAGATAGGGAAGTTTACTCATATGATAAGTTTGGTTCCAAGGGGGGGCAATCTTTGGCCTCTAAGAAAACTAAAAGCGCTCCTCTCGAATACACTAAAAAGCAAAAGCCTTCTAAAACGTCCAAATATTCTAAGAAAGTAATGACAGGAAAGAAGGTGGCCGAAAAGAAATCCTCTAAAAAGAGTCAGAATTGGAAAGAGAGTGATAACTTTACAAACAAAGAAATGGCCAGTTCGTATAATATGGAGCGATCCAGGCAGACTCTTAGTCAGCGAGCGTCGAGAAAGAGCCGGATGGAGGAGTCGATTATGAAGAACCGTGTGGATAATGCTTGGGCATTTTCAAATACTAATTTTGCACAAGAGTCCTACGATTCTGTTTTGAGTATCACCAGCCTGGTTCCTTCTTGGGATGGGGATGAATTGAAATTTGTTCGTAAAGTCAGACGGAATAGCGGTGAAATCTATCAGGGATTTACCGTGAATCGTGAAAAATTGGAACGTGAGTTGCGAGCTGATTTACCTGAGGGGGATGGGTTTCGGTTGATCCGAGGGGACCAGGCTCCCAGTGGAGCGGAAAGATTGGTTTCTCTTCCCTATGCGGTGGTGACACCACCTGTGGATACGGTTTTGTTGCCATTGATTACACCGATGCGAAAGACGTTAGCGGCGGGCTGGGTTGCTGGGTTACTGTCTCTTCTTGCGATTGGAGCCTTGGTTTCAGGAGTGATGAAATTGAGCGAGAGGCGTGCGGCTTTTGTGTCTTCGGTCACTCATGAATTGAGAACACCGTTGACGACGTTCCGTTTGTATTCAGAGATGTTGGCGGATGGGATGGTGAAAGATGAGGCGAAGAAGAAAAATTATTTGGAGACGATGGTTGGGGAGTCTGAGCGATTAAATCATTTGGTTGAGAACGTTCTGTCATACTCAAAGATAGAGAGGGGGAATGCTCGGTCGAAGAAGGAGGAATTGGCGGTGGCCGATTTGGTTGAGCGGATGCGACCGGTTTTGCAGAGGAGAGTTGACCAGGAAGATGCGGCCCTTTCAGTGGAGGTTTCTGAAGAAGTTGGTCGAGTAGAGACGGATGTCTCAGCGGTGGAGCAAATTTTGTTTAATCTTGTTGATAACGCTTGCAAGTATGGTTTGCCTGAGGGGCAAAAGGGGCGGGTTATTCTCGATGTGAAAAAGAAGGGGGGGAAGGTTCTGTTTGAGGTGAGAGACGAAGGTCGTGGGATTGCGAAATCAGAGCGGAAGAAGTTGTTTCGGGCATTTCATAAGAGTGCTCTGGAGGCGGCCCATGATAAGCCGGGAGTTGGTCTTGGCTTAGCTCTTTGTCGAAGGTTGGCGAAGGCGTTGGGTGGGGATCTGAAGCTGGGGAAGGTTCAAGGGCAAGGGGCGAGCTTTATTTTGGAACTGGGGATCGCGGCTGCTTGAAAATGATCTGAGCTGGACCCAAACTGCTTCATGATATATCCGGGTTAGTAGCTACCACCCAAGGCAAGGTGGAGGTCGAGGCGGTTTTGGAGTCGTTGGTTTTTGAGTCGAATGAGCGAGATGGCGGCATTTTCGGAGCGGCGTTGTGCTTCGAGGTATTCCAGAAAGGATGAGCCTTCGATGCCTAGGGTGATATCGGAGAGGGCTCTTTTTTCGGCGAGTTGAGTTTGGCGGACTTCTTTTTCGAGAAAGGTTTGCTGCTGTGCGAGGGAGTGGTCGGCGGCAATGGCTGATTCAACTTCGCGAAAGGCATTGAGAGAAAGTCGGGTGTAGTCTTGGATGGAAGCTTTGTTTCGTTCGAGGGCGGCTTGGGCTCGGGCGTTTAATGTGCCGCCATCGTAGACTGTTTGTGCGATTGAGGCGGCGATGGAGAAGATTAGGTTTTCGGGTTTCAGTGCGGAAAGAAGGGTGGAGTCGTTCGAGGACGCGGAGGCGTTGAGGCGGAGATTTGGGAGGAGGTTTTTGCGGGCGGCTTCGGCATCTTGTGCGGACGCGTAGAGCCGGTAGCGAGCGGCCTGGAGATCGGGTCGTCTCTCTATTAAGGTGGCAGGGATGCCAACGGGGATTTTTTTGTTGAGGGACGGAAGTGTGGCGGACGAGGTGATCGAGGCGGAGGGGTATCGGCCGAGGAGGATTTCGAGGTTCCGTGCGGCATTGTCACGGTTGAGTTTTCTGACTCTGAGGGAGCGTTGAGCTGAGGCGACGTTGTTGCGGGCGAACTGGACGTCGACGGCACGGAGGGTGGAGGCTTTATATCTTCGTTCGACGACGGGGAGGGCGGTTTGGTATGAGTCGAGGGTTTTTTGGGCTAGATTGAGCTGTTGCTGAGCGGTGACTAGGTTGCACCAGGCTTGAGCGGTGTTGGTTGCGAGGGATAAGCGAGCGGCTTGGTAGTCGGAACGTGCGGTCTGGTAGTCGGCGTTGGAGGCATTTTGAAGGTTGCGGAGGCGTCCCCAGAGGTCCGGTTCCCATGAGGCGTTGAGTGAGAGGGCGTATGATTGGGAGTCGGGAGCATCGAAGCCATCGGAGCGGCGGGCGGAACCGGAAGCATTGACTGATGGAAGTCGATTGGCTCGAGCGATGATCGAGCCTTGTTTGGCGGCTCGGAGTCGGTGGGCGGTGGCTTTGAGGTTGGGGTTATTTTGGAGAGCTTCGCGAACGAGACGGCTCATCTTTGGGTCGTTGAATTGGTTGAGCCAATTGGTGGTGGTCTTTTTGATTTGTGACGGGGTGGCTTGGGTGAAGTTGATTGGGGTGGAGATTGTGGTTGAGGGGGTTGGTTTTTCAATGGGCGATTTTTGGCAGGCTGGAAGAGTCAAAAGAGGGAGGAGAATGAGGGAACGCATTTTCTGGAGTTGTGGGCTGAGGAGTTTTACGTTGGCGAAGTGAACGAGATTACTTCGACTTTGATTGATTTAGCTTTGCGGGAGGATATCGGAGAGGGGGATGTGACTTCGAGCTATTTTGTGCCGAAGGATCGGATGGGGCATGGAGTGGTGATTGCAAAGGCGGATGGGGTGGTTGCTGGGGTCGAGATGGCTGAAGAGGTTTTTCGGAGGGTGGATGGAGAGATTGAGGTGACATGCTTGTTGGAAAGTGGTTCAAAGGTGGGATATCGAACTCAGGTTTTGGAACTGAAGGGACGTGCGCAGTCGTTGTTAACGGCGGAGCGGGTGGCTTTGAATTTTTTGCAAAGGTTGTCTGGAGTGGCGACGAAGACTCGCCGATTTGTTGATTTGGTGGAGGGAACGAAGGCTCAGATTTTGGATACGAGAAAGACGACTCCGGGGTGGAGAGCGTTAGAGAAAGGGGCGGTCGTTGCGGGTGGGGGGACCAATCATCGGATGGGGCTCTATGATCGGGCGATGGTAAAGGATAATCACTTGGTGGCGGAAGGTGGGATGGAGGCGATGCAGGAGGCGATTTTGAAATTGCGTCAGGAAAAGCCAAAAGTTGAGGTTGAGTTGGAGGCGGATCGATTGGATCAAGTGGAGGCTTTTTTGAAGTTGGAGGGGGTTGATTATATTTTACTCGATAATATGGACAATGAATCCTTGAGAAAGGCAGTGGCAATGAGAGGAGATAAGGGTCCATTGTTGGAGGCAAGTGGGGGAGTGAATTTGGATACGGTGGCTGAGATTGCTCAGACGGGAGTCGATTTCATTTCGGTGGGTGCTTTGACTCACTCGGCGGTGGCCTTATATTTGTCGCTAGATTTTATCGAGATTTAGATGAGGGAGGAGGATGAGTGGGACGGAGGGGTTTTGGGGGAGTTAGCGCCGGAGTGGGCAGATCGGGTGGTATTCTTTGAGGAATGTGGTTCAACGAATGACGAGGCGATGAGGTTGGGTCGTTTGGGGGCGGATCACTTTACATTGGTTCTGACTGAGAGGCAGGTGGCAGGAAGGGGCCGGAGGGGAAGTGGGTGGGTGAGTCCGCTTGGGGAAGCAATTGCTTGTTCCTTAATCTTGAAGCCAGAAGTGGATTCGGTTTTGTGGTCGAGGTTTGCGTTGTCGGCTGGTTTGGCAGTGGCTGAGGGATTGGAGAGCTTTGGAGTGAGTACGGAGGTGAAGTGGCCGAACGATGTGTTGGTTCGGGGAAAGAAAATTTGTGGGATCTTGGTGGAGAAGAGGGATGATCTGGTGGTGATCGGAATTGGGGTCAATGTGAATGTTCGTGAATTTCCAGAAGAGCTGAATGGGGTGGCAAGTTCATTGTTGCTGGAGAGTGGAAAAAGGTGGAGGCGGGAAGAGGTTTTGGCGAAAATTTTGGTGAAGTTGAAGATGAGAGCTGGTCAGGTGGGTGGGGAGTTCGAGCAGGTCAAGATTGCTTGGGAAGAGAGGTGTGCGTTGAGAGGTGAGATGGTTGAGATGAGGGTTGGAGGGGAGTTGAAGAGTGGTGTGGTGTTAGGTTTGTCTTCGGGAGGGGGGCTTTTGTTAGAAGGGGGAGAGGAAATTATTCAGGCTGACTTGGTGAGGCGGTGTTAGCGGCATTGAAATTCGTGATTGCTCGAGGGCTGAGTGAAAATCTTAGATTTGGTTCTTGGCTCTTCATTTGTTTGAGTGGTCTTGATGATGACGTTTGGAGTCGCTTTTGGGGCATTGGTTTTTTATTTGGTGGCTTACCATAGTTATGGGAGATGGTTGGGTCGGAGGATCTTTCAGTTGAACCAAGGGGCGGTTGTTCCGAGTGAGGAGCTGAGGGATGATGTTGATTATTGCCCGACGAGTCGTGGGGTTGTGTTTGGTCATCATTTTACTTCTATTGCGGGGACGGGACCAATTGTGGGGCCTGCGATTGCGGTGATTTGGGGGTGGGTGCCTGCGTTGGTATGGGTGTTGGTAGGGTCGGTGTTTTTTGGTGCCGTACATGATTTTGGGGCGTTGGTGGTATCGTTGAGAAATCGTGGCCAGACGGTGGGTGAGGTGGCTGGGAAGGTTTTGTCGAAGAGGGTTAGGGTGTTGTTTTTGTCGATCTTGTTTGTGGTTTTGACCATTGTTTTGGCGATTTTTGGTTTGGTGATTGCGGTGGTGTTCGGGATGTTTCCCGGAGCGATTTTTCCGTGTTTGTTACAGATTCCTTTGGCTGTGGTGATGGGGGTATGGTTGAACCGGAGAGGAGTGGGCTTGTTGGTGCCTTCATTGGTGTGTTTGGGAGTGATGTATGTATCGGTTGCTTTTGGTGACGTGGGATTTTTGGGAGTGGTGAATGGTTGGTTGAGTGGGTTGCCGGTGTTGACGTGGTGTGTGGTGCTGTTGGCTTATAGTTATGTGGCGTCCGTTCTGCCGGTTTGGGTTTTGTTACAGCCTCGAGATTTTATCAATAGTCTGCAGTTGCTTACCGCATTGGGGTTGGTGGTGGTGGGGTTGGTGGTGGCGAGTTTTGCGGGGGGAGCTCCGGTGGTGGATGGAGGAGCGAGGGTAGGGTTGGAGGTTGTGGCGCCAGCGATTCGGACAGATGTTGCTGGGGCTCCGATGATGATTCCGTTTCTTTTTGTGACCATTGCTTGTGGGGCGATTAGCGGGTTTCATTGTTTGGTGTCTTCGGGGACAACGAGCAAGCAGCTGAAGTGTGAGACGGATGCTCGTTTTGTTGGTTTTGGTTCGATGTTGGTGGAAGGATTCTTGGCAGTGGTGGTGATTTTGGCGTGTGTTTCTGGTTTGGGATTGGGTGTGCCAGAGGTTGTTGATGGGAGAGAGACTGGCGGGGTGTTGACGGGTGGAGCAGCTTATGAGGCACGGTATGAAAGTTGGGGAGCTGCTGGAGGATTGCAGGCGAAGGTGGGTGCTTTTGTTGATGGGGCGGCAAATTTTTTGAGAGCGATGGGGGTGAGTGGTGGTTTCGCGGTGGCGTTGATGGGTAGTGGCGTCGGGCGCCTACTTTGGAGACGGCGTGTCGGATGCAGAGTAGGAAGTGTTGG
>JAHDGN010000096.1 GCA_020627645.1 Akkermansiaceae bacterium | reverse complement strand
ATCGGGAAATTCGATTGAGAGAGTTCGTGTGGATCCGTTGTTTGTCAGGCTGTGTCCAGAAAGGTCGATCGCTTGGAGTGGGAGGACTGATAAGAGGAGGGGGATGAATCTTTTCATGGTATGGGACATTATCACATTCGGGCGGGAAGTCAGCATCCTTTGATTTTCCGAAGAGATGATTGAGGGGATTTGATTTTCGTGAGGCGATAGAATGGATGGACATGTGGCGTTGAGGTTCGTAGACCTTTTTTGTGATGCGACGATCGATTTTGACTGTGATTTTGACTGGGCTTGGGGTGTCTGGAGTTTTGGGGAAGAAGCCGAATATATTGTTTATCTTTTCTGATGATCATGCGCATCGAGCTATTTCTGCCTATGGGGGAGATTTGGCGAAGGTCGCGCCAACGCCTCATATTGATCGATTGGCTGCGAGTGGTGCGATTTTTGAGAATTCATTTTGTGGGAATTCGATTTGTGGCCCTTCGAGAGCTTCGATTTTGACGGGGAAGCACAGCCATAAGAATGGTTTTATGCGGAATCAGCGGAAAGGGTTGGATCAGACGCAATGGACCTTGCCAAAGGCTCTGCAAGGTGCTGGTTATGAGACCGCGGTGATTGGAAAGTGGCATTTGGTGTCAAACCCGGTTGGTTTTGATTATTGGGAGGTGTTGCCGGGGCAGGGCCAGTATTACAATCCGGATTTTATTCAAATGGATGGGAAATTGAAGAGGTTTGAGGGCTATGCGACGGATCTGACGACTGATAAGGCGCTGGAGTGGTTGAAGGGAAGGAAAGGTGATCAACCTTTCTTTTTAATGTGTCAGCACAAGGCGCCTCATCGGGATTTCGCTCCTGCATTGAGGCATTTGAGCGCTTTTAATGGCGTGGAAATTCCGGAGCCTGCTTCTCTTTTTGATGATTATCAAAATCGCAGTGTGACTTTGAAGAATAACGAGATGGAAATTGATCGGCATTTTCATTGGGCTTATGATGCGAAGGTCAGAAAAGAGCATCGTGGTGGGGTGAAATTTTCTGGGCCTGATGGATATGGGACTCCCGTCTATAGTCGAATGACAGATGAGCAGAGGAAAAAGTGGGATGCTCATTTTGAGCCTGAGAACAGGGCGCTTGCTGAGAATTACGAGAAGATGACTCCGAAGGAGATCGTGAAGTGGAAATATCAGCGGTACATGAAAAATTATTTGGGAACGGTGAAGGCGGTGGATGATAGTGTTGGCAGGTTGTTGGATTATGTTGATCAGAATGGGCTGGCGGACAATACGATTGTGATTTATGCGTCGGATCAGGGTTTTTATTTGGGTGAGCATGGATGGTACGACAAGCGCTGGATGTTTGAGCAGTCGCTAAAAATGCCATTTGTGATTCGTTGGCCGGGAGTCACAAAGGCGGGATCAAAGCCTAAGGAAATGATTCAGAATATTGATTATGCTCCGACTCTATTGGAGGCGGCTGGAGTTGAAGTTCCTAAGGATATTCAGGGCGATTCGATGGTTTCCGTTCTGAAAGGCGAAGCGAAAGAATGGAGGAAATCGATTTACTATTCGTATTACGAGTTAGGGATTCACAATGTGCCTCAGCACTTTGGGGTGAGAACAGAGACTCACAAATTGTTCTATTTACCTAAGACAAAAGAGTGGCAAATGTTTGATTTGGTCAATGATCCTGAGGAAATGAAAAGTGTCTACGGAGAAGAAAAGTATTCGAAAGTGCAGAGGGAATTGAAGAAGGAGTTCGAGCGTTTGAGGGAAGTTTATGAGGCACCTCCGCTTGAGGTAAGCCGTAAGTAGGTTTTGGTTTTCGCATAGGAGTTCAACTTTTTAGGATCATTGTCAGATGGCAAAGCGTTCAAAAATCCCGATCAAGACGAAGCAGGAGATTGAGAAGATGCGGGAGGCGGGGAAGGTGGCGAGCGAAATTTTGCAAACAACGGCTCGCTTTATTGAGGCTGGTCGGACGACCAAAGAGGTTGATGATTTTGCGAAGGATCGAATGGAGGAATTGAAGGTGAAGAGTGCGTTTCATGGCTATCGTGGTTTCCCGGGGGTGACGTGCATTTCCATGAATGAGGAGGTTGTTCATGGGATTGGGGGTGATCGTGTGATTCAGGATGGAGATTTGGTGAGTTTGGATGTCGGAATTAAGAGGCAAGGTTGGATTGGTGACAACGCGTTGACGGTTCCTGTTGGGAAAATTGATGGCGAGCAGAAAAAGCTGATGGCGGTGACTGAGGAGTCATTGTTTGTGGCGATTTCCCATGCGAGATCTGGGAATAAGCTTCACGATTTGTGTGCGTCTGTTGAGGAGTATGTGACTCGTTTTGGGTTTACAGTGGTGAGAGATTTGGTGGGGCATGGGGTTGGTCGCCAGTTGCATGAGGAGCCGCAGGTTCCAAATTACCGTCCGCCTGGTGCGTCGCCGATTTTGAAGGCGGGGATGATTTTGGCGATTGAGCCGATGATTAATGCGGGAGTGGGGTCGGTCGATTATTTGGATGATGGTTGGACGGTGGTGACTTCGGATCGGAGGCCCTCGTGTCATTTTGAGCATACAGTTTTGGTGACTCACGGTGATCCGGAAATTTTGACATGGCGACCACGGTCGGCATTGCCAAAGCAGTTGGGAATTCCGCCTCTTAGTTAGAGGGGCGGGGGGAAAGAATGCCTGGGGGATTGCTAGTTGCCGGAGGTGCCCTTCTCAGGTTTGGTGATTTTTTTGGATTTTTTTCCAAGGTTCTTTCTGTGTGTTTGTCTGATGGCTTGGAGAGGAGAGATTTCTCTCTTATAGACTAGGACTGAACGATGACTGCATTTTCGAGATATTTGATCACTTTAGGTGTTTTTTTAGGTGCGTTGATGGGGGTGGGAGCTTCGGATCGCGGAAAATTTCGATCCAATATGGAAGCAGCGGTGAAGCAGGGGAATTGGAAAGAAGCTTTTGAGATTTATGAGCGGGACTTGTTAGGCGTTGACGATGACAAGAGTTGGGAGGATTTGCGAACGGGGGTGAAGTCGTTACGGAAGCTGAATAAGATGACTCTTCTAGACGATTTGATCGAGAAAGCGGTTGCGCGGTGTCCAAAGAATGTTGGGTTGTTGATTGGGGCGGGCGTGGAGCTGCGTTCAGCAAGTGATTGGGGAATGATTCTGGATGGTGAGTTTCGGAGGAATGAGTTTCGAGGAGGGCGTCAGGTCACTGCGAAGGAGCGGGATCGGGTTCGCTCAATGCAGTTGTTTTTGAAAGCTCTTGAACATGCGAAAACGGATCAGCAAAAGGTGCGAGCGTTTGCGCAGTTGTCTGAAAGTTTGACAGAGGATCGTTTGTCGCGCGGATCTTTTTGGGCTCTTGGACAGCTTACTTCGGTTGATGTGTTGCCTGATTATGGAGATGGAAGAGGGTTGTATTCGGGTTCGGGAGCTCCAGTGGATCGAGCAGGCAAAGTGGTTTATTTCGATGTTCCTGGGGGCTGGGAGGCTGCGAAAAATGATGGGGAGAGGTGGCGATGGTTGATTGGGGAGATCAGTCGACTGGATCCAAAGCGGAAAAATGGGGTGGAGGAGAATTGGGCGAATACGATGAGACGAATCTATGGAGTGGGAACGCTAGGGGGCTATCGTGGGTGGTATGGGAGAGATGATGAAGAATCGCAGAAGGGGATTCTGCAAACGGGAACGTTGGGTGAAGGGGAAACGATTGCTAAGTTGGCAAACGGAGTGAAGCGTTTTGAATTGAGGAAGGATTATCGCTTTATTCCGATTTATCGGCGATTGTATCAGCAGGAAAAGGTGGGGAGTGCTGGGGATTCTTTGGTTCAGGTTTTCTTAGATCGTCGTCAGTATGTTGCGGCGGCCAAAGAGTTAAGGCAGGTGATGGAGATTTGTGGGGATGATGAGAGCAAGAGTCGGGCAAAGCTTCTGGATCAAATTACGGGTGATTGGGGTAGATTTGAGCCGGTGTCAATGTTCATGGCAGGAGTGGAACCTCAGGTGCCTTTTCTTTTCCGAAATGCCAAATCGGTGGATTGTGAACTTTATGAGGTGAAGATGGATTTGTTGTTGGAGGATGTGATGACCTATTTCGAGGGGAACCCTGAAAGTGTCGATTGGCGAAAGTCCAGACTGGGATCTTTTGGAGAGCTTTTGGTCGGGCAGGAGAGGAAGCGGTATTTGGGAGAAAAATTGGTGGATTGGAATCAGGAATTGAAGCCTGAGAAAGAGCTCTTGAGTGCGATGGCGATGATTGAAGTACCGGGGAAAAAAGCAGGTGCTTATTTGTTAAAGGCAAGAGCTGGGAATGGAAATGATTCTTGGATGGTCATCTGGATTTCGGATTCAGTGTTGTTAAGTCAGCAGACGAAGGATCATCGGGTGTTTTATTTTGGGGATGCCAAGGCGGGAGATGGTTTGGCAGGAGAGGTGGAATTTTTTGGTTATCATCAGAAGTATTTGAAGAAGAGGGTGGGGAATCGTAGGTATGAAGTGAAGACAAAGAGGTTTAAAAAGGAAGTGGGTCCGGATGGTGTTTTGAAAATTGCAAAAGGAGAGTTGTCGAAGGATTTTCAATGGATGGTGATTGCCCGTGGCCAGGGAGAGCGAAAGGCGTTTTTAGGATTTGATCACTTTTATTGGGGAGATTTTCAGTATGATCATTTGCAACAAAAGAGGGCATTTGGTTTGTCTGATCGTCCGGTTTATCGTCCGGGCCAGGAGGTGAAGGTGAAATTTTGGGCAAGATCTGCTAGGTATGATCAAAACGAGAAATCGATCTATGCCGGAAAGGTTTTTGATGTGATGATTCAGGATCGGGATGGACAGAAGGTCATGGAGGCGAAAGCGCTGGTTGCTGATGAATATGGAGGTTTGGAGACGAGTTGGGTGATTCCTGAGGATGGTAAATTGGGGCAGTATCAAGTGTCATTGAAGGGAGAGGTAGGCGGATGGCTTTCGTTCCGAGTGGAGGAATATAAGAAGCCAGAGTACGAGGTTTTGGTGAGTGGCCCAAAAGAACCGATTGCATTGGGTGAGGAATTTGAAGCGGAGGTGAAGGCCAAATATTATCATGGGGCTCCGGTGACTGAGGCGAAGGTTAAGGTCAAAGTAATGAGGTATTCTCATTCTGAGCGTTGGTATCCCAGTGATCGATGGGACTGGTTGTATGGTGGGGGATATTGGTGGTTTGGTCAGGATTATGAATGGTATCCTGGTTGGCACAAATGGGGTTGTGTTTGTCCTCCAAGAGGCCCTGAGTTTGATTGGAGACGGCGCGTGCCGGGTGAGTTGGTGATGGAGCGTGAGTATGAGATCGGGGCCGACGGGGTTGTTAAGGTGAAGGTGGATACATCGGTGGCAAAGTTGGTGCATGGTGATTTGGATCATCGCTATGAAGTGACGGCAGAAGTGGTTGATGCTTCGCGTCGGACGATTGTTGGTCAGGGAAATGTTTTGGCGGGACGTCAGATGTTTCAGGTGACGACCTGGTTAGATCGTGGGTGGATGCGTCCAGGTGAGCCTGGAAAATTGACTTATATTGCACAGACATTGAATCGGAAACCGGTGAAGGGGGAGGTTGCGTTGAAGCTTTGGAGGGTGCAGCTTGATGAGAAGGGAGAAGTTCAGGAGGAATTGGTCAAGGAGTGGGAAGGAGAGACGACTGATGGGGGGCGAGGTGAGTTGGAATTTGAGGTTCCGAAGGCTGGGCAGTATCGGATTTCGGCCGTCGTGAAGGATGGCAAGGGAAATGAAGCTGAAGGGGCGACAGTTTTTGTGGTCAAGGGTGAGAAAAACGAAGGTGGTGGTGGGATGTTTAATGATTTGGAAGTTGTGGTTGAGAAGAAGGTTTATGCCCCGGGTGATTCGGCAAAGGTTTTGATTCAGACGAGCGAGCCTGATTCAACGGTGCTCCTCTTTGTGCGGGGATCAGGGCATGTGGCCGAGAAGTTGGAAGTGATTCGAATGAAGGGGAAATCTCACGAGTTTGAGCTGAAGTTGGAGAAGCGTGATCTGCCGAATATGTTTGTTTATGCGATGGCGATTTCGCGCGGGCGTGTCGTTTCAAAGATGCGTGAGATCTTTTTGCCTCCGGTTAAGCGGATTTTGAATGTGGAGGTTATCCCTGAAAAGGAGAAGTATGGGCCGGGTGATGAGGGCAAAGTGAAGGTGAGGCTGACGGATGAAAACGGTGAACCCTTTGTGGGGAGCACGGCGGTGACGGTCTACGACAAGAGCCTGGAGTCTATCTCAGGTGGATCGAATGTTCCGAAAATCGAGCAGTTTTTCTGGAATCATAAGAGATCGTTCTATCCTAGTTATCGTGGTGTGTATTCGCAAACAAAGGGAGAATCTCCGGTTTATGATCCGAACAAAGAGCGGATGAGAGATCTGGGGAAATTTGGGGCGATGGTGGCCACGCGTTATCTGTTTGAAAGTCTAGGCGAAGAATCGAGGAAAAGTGGAGATCCGGGGAGAAGATCCAAGTTCGCCGCGAGAGGCCAGAATAACTCCGCCAGAATGTCTGGTATGGTGATGCTTGCTGAGGCGCAAAGTTTCAAAGAGAATGCCGGTGGTGGAGGTGGTCATGAGAGTGGGAGTGGAGTTAAAGTGACGGTGAGATCGGAATTTGCTGATTTGGTCAAGTGGGTGGGGGCGTTGGAAACGGATGAGAAGGGGGAGGCGGTGATTGATTTGGAGATGCCGGATAACTTGACGACGTGGAAAGTGAAGACATGGGCGGTGGGACAGGGGACGCGAGTGGGTGAGGGTAGTGCAGAATTGATCGTCAGTAAGGATCTTTTGATTCGTTTGCAGGCTCCGAGGTTTTTTGTCGAAGGTGACGAGGTGGTGTTGAGCGGAATCGTCCACAACTATCACGAGGAAGCCAAAGAGGTGGAAGTGAGTTTGGAATTGGATGGGGGGACGGTTGAGGCTGTTGGTGGGTTGTCGAGTGTGGTGGTGATTCCGGCGGGTGGAGAAAAGCGGGTCGAATGGAAAGTGGTGGCTAAAGCCGAAGGTGAAGTGACAGTGAGGATGAAGGCGGTGGCGAGCGATGATGCTGATGCGATGGAAAAGGTATTTCCAGTGTATGTTCATGGAATGGAGAAAACCGATTCTTGGAGTCGGGCGATTGCGCCGGAAGGTCATTCGGCAAAGATTGAATTTGAAGTTCCGGAAAAGAGACGTCCCAGTGAAACGAGGTTGGAAGTGAGGTATTCGCCAACGATTGCGACTGCGATGGTGGATGCGTTGCCTTATTTGGTGAGTTATCCTTATGGGTGCACGGAGCAGACATTGAATCGGTTTGTCCCGACTGTGGTGACGCAGAAGGTTCTCAAAGAAATGGGGGTTGATTTGTTGGCGGTGAAGAACAAGCGGGTCAATTTGAATCCTCAAGAGATTGGTGATGCTAAGGAGAGGGCTGAGCAGTGGAGACAGTGGAAGAATAATCCGGTTTGGGACCAGGATGAGGTAGAGAAGATGGTGGGAGATGGGATCGCTAGGTTGGTTGAGATGCAAAACAACGATGGAGGGTGGGGATGGTTTTCGGGGTATGGGGAGAGATCTTATCCACACACGACAGCAGTGGTGGTTCATGGGTTGATCTTGGCAAAGGAGAATGGAGCTTCCCTACCAAAAGGAATCTTGGATCGGGGAGTGAAGTGGTTGAAGAAGTTTGAAGAGAAAGAAGCAGATCGATTGAGGCATTGGAAAAAGAGGGAGAAGAATACAAAAGAGAAGGCAAGTGCGATGGATGTGATGGTGAGAGAAATTTTGGGGAAAGCGGGTGTCGATCATAAAGAGATGCTTGGGTATTTGATTCGGGATCGAGTGGGTTTACCTGTCTACGCAAAGTGTTTGTTAGGTTTGGAATTGCATCGTTTGAATCGGGTGACGGAGAGGGATGCGGTTTTACGCAACGTGGAGCAATTTTTAGTCAAGGATCCCGAGAATCAGTCGGCCTACTTGGATCTGAGAAATGGTGGCTATTGGTGGTATTGGTATGGGAATGAGTTTGAGGCTCATGCGACATATTTGAAATTGTTGTCGGTTGTTAAGCCTAAGAGTGAGGAGGCGAGGGGTGTGGTGAAGTATTTGGTGAACAATCGGAAGAATGCGACCTATTGGCGTTCGACTCGAGATACGGCATTTTGTTTGGAAGCGTTGGCTGGTTATTTGCGAGCTTCGGGTGAGATGTCTCCGGATCTGGAGGTTGAAGTTTTGTTGGATGGGAGATCGTTGAAAACGGTTAAGATTTCGAAAGAGAATTTATTTAGCTTTGATGGCACGGTGGTGGTTGAGGGGGATGTATTGGGTGCTGGTAAGCATGTGATCGAGTTGAAGAAGAAGGGGGAGGGGCCATTGTATGCTAACGCTTATTTGAAGGTGTTTTCGTTGGAAGACTTTATCAAGAAAGCTGGTTTGGAAGTGAAGGTAGAGCGTGCTTTTTATAAGTTAGAGCCTGTCGATGCGTCTGAAGGGGTTGCGGGGTCACGAGGGCAAGCGTTAACTCAAAAGAAAGAGAAGTTCAGGCGGGTGGCTTTGAGGAGTGGAGACGAGGTGAAGAGTGGGGATTTGATTGAGGTGGAGCTATCGATTGAGAGTAAGAATGATTATACCTATCTTGTGTTCGAGGATTGGAAGGCGGCTGGGTTGGAGCCGGTTGAAGTGCGTAGTGGCTATCACCGGAATGGATTAGGGGCATTTATGGAGATGAGAGATGAGCGAGTCGCGATGTTTGTCAGGAGTTTGCCACGGGGCCGTCACAATTTGAGCTATCGCTTGAGGGCAGAGATTCCGGGAAAGTTTAGCGCTTTGCCGACCCGGGCAGAGGCGATGTATGCGCCTGAGTTGAGGGGGAACTCGAATGAGATGAAGATCAGAGTGGCTGATTGAGGTGGAATCGAACCCCTTTAATTAAGTGATTTCCTCAAAAAATGACCCCGCTGTGGTCGCACCGAATATTACCACAGCGAGGTTTTTTTTCTGATATCCGCCAATCCCTTGGCGGGCGAGATCTTTGATTAGCGGAAGGCTTTGGCCTTGGCTGAGCTCTGAAGTTTTTTGAGGTAGGCTTTGTGATCTTCACCACGGTATGAGCCCATATTTTTGAAAATTTTTCCTTTTTCGTTCATGAGGAGAACGGTGGGGTATCCACGAACTTTGTATTTTTTGGCGAGAGCTTTGTTTGCCTTGGCCTGAGCTTCAGGGAGCTTCTTTTTACGTGGGAAATCGATGACGACGACGACGTAGTTCTCGGCGACTGATTTTTTGAAAGCTGCTTTTGAGAAGACATTTTTGTCGAGGGTTTGGCATGGGCGGCACCAGTCGGAACCGGTGAATTTGACGAGAAGGGCTTTCTTTTCTGCTTTTGCTTTCTTTTTGGCGGCTTCGAAGTCAGTTAGGTAGTTTGCGGCTTGAGCCATGTTGATGGCGAAGGCTGCGATGATGATCGCGAGGGATGTTTTCATTGTCTTCATATGTTCTTAGGCGGTTTTTGTTGTGATTTTATTCCAATATTGTCGAAAAAAATGATGTGGGTGTTAGCAAGGGGTATGAGAGATCGATTGGTTGTGGCGACTCGAAATGTGCATAAAGTGGAGGAAATTCGTTCTATTTTGAACGGAGTGGAGGTGTTGGATTTATCAGTGATTGATGATCCGCCGTTGGTGGAAGAGACGGGAACGACGTTTTTGGAGAATGCGAGCTTGAAGGCATTGGCGATCAGCCGATTGACTGATGATCTGGTTTTGGCTGATGATTCGG
>JAHDGN010000095.1 GCA_020627645.1 Akkermansiaceae bacterium | reverse complement strand
GATGCCGCAAGACTATCGGGTGCCACTCTTCGCATCTTCCCTCACAACAACCTGAAAAAATTAGCCCATCTGCTAGAAAACTCAAAAGGTCGGACTCTCATTGTCACCGAATCAGTGTTCTCCATGGACGGTGACCTCTGTCCTCTCAAAGAAATCGTCACTCTCAAAAATCAACACAACGCCCTTCTCCTTCTAGACGAAGCCCACGCCCTCGGAGTTCTTGGCCCATCTGGACAAGGGCTAGCCGAGCAACAAGGGCTCCAAGCTGAAGTCGATTTTCAGATGGGCACCCTCGGAAAAGCGCTCGGATCCGCGGGCGGATATGTGGCAGCCTCCCAAGAATGGATCGACCTCCTCATCAACAAAGCTCGCTCCTTAATTTACTCAACCGCACCTCCACCAACCCAAGCCTCAACCTCGCTAGCAGCTCTCAAAATTGTCAGCTCTCCAGAAGGGCGCGAACTCCAAAAAAAACTCCTGACTCACTGCTCACGATTTCAAAGCCCAACTCCCATCATTCCTCTCATTCTGAATGACCCGACAAGAGCCGTCCAAGCTTCTCAAGCAATCCTAGATCAAGGATTCCTTGTCCCCGCCATCCGCTTTCCAACCGTCCCAAAAGGGACAGAGAGACTGCGAATCAGCCTATCCGCGTCCCATACCAACGACCAAATCACAGCCCTCACCTCAGCTATCGAACCATTTATCTAAATTCACCTCCTAAGGGCGATTTATCCTTTCCCAAAGACCTCCAATAACTCCACTGTCCCCACATGTCCAAATTCACAGGAAAGCGCGTCGTTGTCACTGGAGCAGGCCGCGGAATCGGCCTCGCCATTGCCAAAGCATTCGCTGCAGAAGGCGCAAATCTCGCAATCATCTCAAGAAATCCCACTAGCATCGGAAGCGCTGCCAAAGAAATTAACGAAACCTACCCCGACTCCACCAAATTTTTTGCCCTCGACGTCGCCGACTTCGACGCCGTCCAAGAAACTGGAAAAGCGATCATCGATGAACTCGGAGGAATCGACATCTTAATCAACAACGCCGGAGTCACCCGCGACGGACTCCTCATGAGAATGAAATCGGAGGACTGGGATACAGTTCTCGACACAAACCTCAAAGGCGCCTTCAACCTAGTCAAAGCACTTCAGCGCCCCCTCATGAAAGGAACCGACCCCAGAATCATCAACATCTCATCTGTCATCGGCCTCATCGGAAACGCCGGCCAAGCCAATTACGCCGCCTCCAAAGCTGGCCTCATTGGCCTCACCAAATCCATCGCTCGTGAACTCGCAGGCCGAAAAGTCACCTGCAATGCCATCGCCCCTGGATTTATTACCACTGACATGACCGACGAACTCTCCGACGATATCAAACAAGGGATCATCTCCAAAGTCCCCCTCGCAACTCTCGGAGAGGTTGACGACATCGCCAACACCACCCTCTTTCTCGCGAGTCCTGAAGCAAAATACATCACCGGACAAGTTCTCGCCGTCGATGGTGGCATGACGATGTAAATCTAGCCCCCCCATGAATCTAATCCTCGTACGACACGCCACCGCTCAAGCTCATGGCCTACCCGGTGGCGACTTCGTTCGCACCCTAGTGGACAAAGGACACCTCCAAGCACACCGCGTCGGAAGATTCTTAAAACAACAAAATCTCATCCCTGATCTCGTTCTCAGTAGCCCTCTCAGCAGAGCAAAAGAAACAGCCGAAATCTTACACCAAGAAGGATGCCCCTCACCAACCATCGAACAATGGCTGAGTTCTGGAATGCGGCCCGAACAAGCCCTATCCGAACTCCAGACCTACTCAAAATTTGAACGCATTGTCATGGTTGGACACGAACCAGACTTCTCTTCACTCGTCGAGCACCTCCTTGGAGCCGCCCCCTACACCATTCGTGTCAAAAAATGCTCCATCATCTCCATCGAGCTGGATCGCCATCCTACTCTCAATTTCAGCATCCCCTGTCGGTTTTTAAAGAACCTCACGAACAAGTAAAAGCGCTCATTTCTTCAACCAGACGCATCTGAGACCTCGCCATGCCCTTATAAAGAGCCACATCTTCGGGCATCGTCCTCACTTTCTCAATCACCCCCCTCCACAATTCCTCGTCATCTGACAATGACACTAAAGGCAATGTCTCAATTCGTAACCCCATCAAAACCCCACCAGTCACCCCCGTGAAAACTTGATGCTCCAGCCGCAGACTCACCTCTCTCAAATCAACAAACCCATCCAACTTATCTCGCCCCAAATCCGGGTGATAATCCCAGTCATCAGTCAGGGTGAAGCTCCAGTTTTCTCTTCCATAGCCTCGTCCTGGCTTCAAGCCCTTTAGAAACCTTTCAATTTTGTCACCAATCGACTCATTCAACCGAGGAACCACCCCGTGAACCTCCACCAAAGGTTTGCCAATCGAATGAGTCAGCGACCAAGACGAAGGAAAACAAACCACCCCCGCCGCGAAACTCATTCGTTCAAAATCCAACATCAGTAAATCAGGTTCCCAACGGCTCCCCAACTCAGACAACGAACGCTCTTCCTCACCTGGATCTTCAACCTGTCCCCACTCCAGCGCACATCGCCACGCTTCCCCAACCAACGCTTCGCCTCCCTCAGACATCAATGCATAGCGCTGCGGAAACTTTCTCAAACGACGAGACCGTTGTTGAAGAATATCCCCATGAATATCCTGCTGCTCAAAAAAAGCGACAACCTCCCTGCGCGCCATTTTGAAAGCCCATTCGAACTGCTCCTTTCCAAATAACCTCCGAAACCGAGAGAAACGATCAATGTCCACCCATCCGCCTTCGCCCATTGACTCTCAAACGTCAAACCCCCATTTTTTAGAAAACAAAAAACATTTTTCCAGATCACCTGCAAGCGCTCCAAATTATCCAACGTATCCTCAACAAGAACATCAATCATGAGAGTCTTTCATTTCCTCTTTCTCGTCATCATCGGAGCCTCACCAGCTCTGGCATCATTCACCTCAGAAGCCACCCCAGCAGATCGCCTGGTTGTCAAAGAAGGCTTTAAGGTCGAAAGACTCTACTCAGTTCCCAAAGGGAAATTGGGTTCCTGGATCACACTGACCGAAGACAACAAAGGGCGACTGATCGCTGGAGACCAATATGGCTCCATTTACCGCTTCCCTCGACCAGCCCCTGACCAACAACTCAAACCACAACAAATCGAAAAAATCGACCTCAACATCGGTCACGCTTGGGGACTCTGTTACGCCTTTGACTCCCTTTACGTTGTCGTAAACGATAAACACCACCAAGGCCGAGGCCTCTACCGACTCCGCGACACCACCGGAGACGACAAATTCGACAAGATCGAACTCCTCAAAAAATTCCAAGAAGTCGGGGGAGAACACGGCCCCCATGCCGTCATCCCCTCACCCGACGGTAAATCGCTCTACATCGCATGCGGCAACCAAACCGCTCTTCCCGAAAAATACCAAGCGAGCCGAGTCTCCGAAGTTTGGGGCGAAGATACCCTTCAACCAAGAATTTATGGAAGAGCATTTATGAAAGGTGCAAAGGCCCCACTAGGTTGGGTCTGTAAAACTGATCCCGAAGGAAAAAACTGGGAAGTCATCGCGACCGGATTCCGAAACCAGTATGACATCGACTTCAATCCTCAAGGAGAACTCTTCACTTACGACGCTGATATGGAATGGGACATTAACACCCCATGGTATCGCCCCACTCGAATCAATCACGTAATCAGCGGAGCTGAATTCGGATGGCGAAATGGATCCGCCAAATGGCCCGAATACTACTCTGACAGCTTCGGCGCAGCCGTAAACATCGGCCCAGGATCACCTACCGGTGTCATCTTCGGAACAGGAGCTAAGTTCCCGCACAAATATCAGCGAGCGTTTTTCGCTTGCGATTGGTCCTACGGAAAACTCTATGCCATCCACCTCAAACCTGATGGTTCATCCTACAAAGGGACCGCCGAAGAGTTTATCGCCGGCCAACCGTTACCACTCACAGACATCATCATCAGCAAAGCCGACAGAGCGATGTATTTCACCGTCGGTGGGCGCCGAGTTCAATCAGGACTTTACCGAGTCACCTACACCGGCAAAGAACCGACAACTCCAGCTCCTATCGATAAAACAAACTCAGAAATTCGCTCCAAGCGCCTCGAAATCGAAAAACTTCACCTCCAACCCGATCCATCCAAAATCGAACTCATCTGGAAAAATCTAGGATCTAACGATCGAGCAACCCGGTTTGCCGCCCGAACTGCTCTCGAAAAACTCCCCACAAATCTTTGGGCAGCTAAAACCTTCTCCGAAAAAGACCCCAGCACCCAACTCGCAGCCACCCTTTCTCTCGCTCGTACAGGATCTAAAGATCATCAAAAACAAGCAATCGATGCTCTCCTCAAACACAACTATCAATCACTCCCCCTGCAATCTCGATATGACCTTCTGCGAAGCTACGCCCTTGTCTTCATCAGGCTTGCACCTCCAACAGACCAACAACGCACCAAAGTTGCCCAAGCCCTGACCCCCAGCTTCCCTGCAAGCACCGCAAACGAAAATATCGAACTCTCCAATCTGCTTGGATACCTCAACCAACCACAATTTCTCGCCAGCGCTATCTCACACCTACACAACGCACCCACCCAAGAAGAACAAATCGCCATCGCAAAAAACATCCGCCTTACCACCACCGGATGGACTCCTGAACTCGAGGAAAAATATTTCTCGTGGTTCACGAAAGCTTCCACCTACAAAGGAGGCGCTAGCCTCTCAAAATATCTCAACTACACAAAAAACGATGCTCTCAAACGCCTATCCCCCGAGCGAAAAAAAGCGCTCAAACCCATCCTCACTGCCCGCCCACCAACCCAAGCCCCCATTGCATCCAATCGCATTCCAAAATTTGTCAAAGACTGGAAAATGAATGACCTCAAACCACTCCTTGGAGTGGGCCTCGAAGGAGGACGGAACTTCGAAAAAGGACGAGAAATGTTCTCAGCCGCTTCTTGTTTCGCCTGCCATCGCTTCAATCAGGAAGGTGGAGGGATCGGCCCCGACCTCACCTCCGCAGCAGGGAAATTCTCCCCGCACGATCTTCTAGAATCCATCATCGAACCAAACAAAGAGATCAGCGACCAATATGGCGCCATGAAATTCACCCTCAATGACGGATCAGAAATCATCGGCCGAATCGCCAACCTAACCGGAAATGAGTATCGTATCATCACCAACCTCATGGCTCCAGGTGACATGACCCATATCAAAACCAAAAAAATCAAATCCATTGACCCCTGGGAACAATCCATGATGCCTGCCAAACTCCTCAACACCCTAAACGACGGAGAAATCCTCGACCTCCTCGCCTACATCCTCTCTGCGGGCGACGAAAAACATCCCCTGTTCCAAAAGTGACGCATTGCGTCCGCCAAAAGGCTGTGCCAATCTGACGCAGCCTTGAAGTCAGCAGTTCTCGAAAAAATCCTCTCCAGGCTCGATCAAATCGATCCTGAAGAACTCCAAGCTCTCCTCTCGCGACTTGTGCGCGAGAAAGGATTCCTTCAAAAGGTCTTCGAGGCTCTCCAAGAAGGTGTTCTTCTCATCACTTCCGGGGGAAAGATCAGCTTCATCAACCGAGCCGCCTGCAGATTCTTCGGCATCTCTCCTGAAGATGCACAGGGAAAACCTCTCGAAGAAATCATCCGCGGTGTCGACTGGCAGACCCTCCTCCAATCAAATCGCCGCACCGTCAGTCGAGATCTCGAAATCTTTTACCCTGAGAACCGCTTCCTCAATTTCTACCTCTCACCCGTCGCCGAAGAAGGAGAGGCTGAATTCGGACACGTCATGCTCGTCAGAGATGTCACCCGCTCTCGTGAAGAAGCCGAAAAAGAAATTGAATCCGAAAAACTCAATGCTCTTACCCTACTCGCCGCAGGAGTGGCTCACGAAATTGGCACTCAACTCACTCTCACTTCACCTCCAACTCCTAGAACGAAAAGTCAAGGAACTCCCCGCCCCCCAACAACCTTAGCGAACACCTCAACTCGAAACGAAATCACACGCCTCGACACCATTCTCAAACAATTCCTCCAGGCCATGCGCCCCACCACCCCCGAACGCACCCCCTCCGATCTCCACAATCTTCTCGAAGAAACCCTCCTCACTATTTCCCCAGAGCTCGAATCTCGAAACATCCCCGTTGAATTAAAACTCGCCGAAAACCTCCCATCTCTCGACCTCGACTCAACCCAAATTAACCAAGCCCTCCACAATGTCCTTCGCAACGCCTACCAAGCCACCCCTCTAGACAGCGGACAGATTTCCATCGAATCGCGAACGACCGACTACGAGGTCTCTCTCTCAATTTCAGACAACGGATCCGGAATTCCACCCGAAATCCTAGGCACCATGTTTGAACCCTTCCAGACAACCAAACCCGACGGCACCGGACTGGGCATGCTGATCGTCAGACGAATCCTTCGCGAACACGGCGGTGAACTCGAAGTCGAGAGCGAAGAAAACCACGGCACCACCATCACCCTCTACTTTCCCCGTACCGATAAACGTGTCCGACTTCTCGAAGAAACTCCTGCAATCGAAATCTAACCACTGCCACCAATGAAGACCCTCCTCATCGTTGACGACGAAAAACCCACCCGAGATGCTCTTCGCATGGCTCTGGAAGAGAGCTTCGATTGCTATATCGCGGCGGACCTCGAACAAGCTACCCAAGTCCTCAAAAACGAGAACGTCGACCTCCTCCTCACCGACCTGCGTCTCGGATCCGACTCCGGCATGGACGTCCTCGACACCGCCCTCCAACTTCCCACACCTCCAGTCTCGCTCATGATGACCGCCTACGGGTCAGTCGACACCGCTGTCGAAGCCATGCGCCGAGGCGCATTCCACTTTGTCACAAAACCACTCAATCTCGACGAAGTTGAACTTCTCCTCAAACGAGCCGTCCGCTCACGGTCACTCGAAACCGAAAACAAACAACTCCTCGCCGAAAACACCTCTCTCAAAGAAAGCAAGGCTCGCTCCAACCACGGTCTAGACCGCCTCATCGGCAAATCACCGCAAATGGAAAAAGTCGCGGCAAAAATCACCCAAATCGCCCCCACCCGAGCCACCGTTCTCATCGAAGGTGAATCCGGAACAGGAAAAGAAGTCGTCGCCCACACCCTCCACGATCTTTCCGGACGACCAGGAGAAAAATTCGTCGCAGTCAACTGCGCCGCCCTCTCACCTCAACTGCTAGAATCCGAACTCTTTGGTCACGAAAAAGGAGCCTTCACTGGCGCAACCCAACGACGAATCGGACGCTTTGAACAAGCGAACGGAGGCACCCTCTTCCTCGACGAAATTGGAGAAATCGACCAAGCCACACAGGTCAAACTCCTCCGGGCCCTGTCCGAACGCACCATCGAGCGCGTAGGATCTAACTCCCCAGTCAAAGTTGACGTTCGAGTCATCGCCGCCACCAACCGCAGCCTAGCTCAAATGGTCGAATCTGGTGACTTCCGCGAAGACCTCTACTTTCGCCTCAACGTTCTTGGAATCCACATGCCTCCCCTTCGATCCCGCAAAGAAGACATCGTCCTACTCTCCAACGCCTTTCTTGTCGAATTTGCACAAGAAAACAACCGCCCTGTTAAGCCACTCACCGAAGCCGCGACCTCGCACCTCCTCACATACGCCTGGCCCGGAAATGTCCGCGAACTCCGCACAGCCATCGAACACGCCGTCGTCATGTCCAACCAAGATCAACTCGACATTCACCATCTTCCCGAATTCCTTTCCTCCCCACTTCCAAGCACCTCCACACAATCGGACAAAAACACCCTTGCCCCGGAAGACGAATTCAACTTGAGTGCCCTCGAACAAAGAACCATTCAGCGAGCCCTCCAGGCAACGAACGGCAACCGCACAAAAGCTGCCGAACTCCTGGGAATTAGCCGCCGAACCCTTCAAAGAAAACTTCGAGACGATTCCACCTCAGAAAACTAATTTTCCATGAGCACGCCACTCGCCAAAAATAACCCAGCTTCGACAATCATTCAGCGACTTCTTTTCTTCGCGCTCATCGCCTTAGTCGTCTTCTTTTACCTCTACCTTTCCTTCAAAGGCCTCACTTCGGCACACGGAATGGAACAAGCCCAAATCGGTCGGGAAATCGCCCGCGGAAACGATGTCACAACAAAAGTGATCCGCCCGGCAGCCATCTGGCAGGCTCAAAAGAACGAAGATGCCGATATCAACCTAAAATCGTTCCGCGACACCTACCACTCCCCCCTGAACCCCTACCTCTACTCTGTCATCCTCAAAGCTGTCAATGGAGACGACTTCGATCGATACCAACTAAACGAGACCACTGAGACCGATCGAATCTACCGCCTCGACTACGTCATCGCAGCGGTCTCAGTCATCTGTTTCCTCATCGCCATTGGCATCAATTACCTCCTCATTTCCCGAATCTTCGATGTCCGAATCGCAGGGGTCACTTCCCTGCTTCTAGTTTTGAGCGACCTAATGTGGCAGTTCACCCACACCGGACTCCCCCAAATGCTCATGCTTCTTTTGTTCTCCTGCGCTCTCTTCTTTATCTATCGCGCCGTTGAAGCCACCGTTGAAAACCGCGTGTCTTTCGGAGCCGTGATCGTCGCAGCTGTCTTCCTCTCTCTCCTCGCTCTCTCTCATTGGCTCACCATTTGGATCTCGGTCGGCTTCATCGTTTTTGCAGCCTTCTTCTTCCGCCCCAGAGGCCTCTCAGGCTTCGCCACACTTGGAATCATCGTCGCATTCAGCTCATTCTTCATGATCAAAAATTTGGAATGGACCAGCAATCCTGGAGGCACAGCCTTCCTCACACTCTACGGTGGCCTCACTGAATCCGAAGAAGCGGTCATGAGAACCTTGGATCCCAGTGAACAGACCTACCAGATCCTCTTCAATATCAAATCTCTCGTCGTCACCACCGCCAACAGCCTCCTCACTCAAGCAAACTCTCTCTACACCAACCTCGGTAGCATCGTCGCCGCCCCCCTCTTCTTTCTAGCTCTCCTTCACCCCTTTAAACGCCCATCAATTGCTCAATTCCGCTGGGTCATCCTCATCATGTGGATCTTCGCCGCACTCGGAATGGCCATTTTTGGCACCGATGAAGGGAAATTCGACCCCAACCAAATCCACGTTCTTTTTGCCCCCATCATGACCGCATACGGTTTGGCATTCCTATCCATCCTCTGGAGTCGGCTAGAACTACCTGCGACCGGAATCCTCTTCAGATACGGACATTTCATTCTCGCCGCATTCGTCAGCGCCGGCCCCTTCTTGCTCACCATGCCTAAGGAGATCATCCGAGCCTTTGACAATAAAAACTCAGGCCAAATCATTTGGCCCTACCTCCCCCCGGTCCTCAGCAATTCACTTCACAACGCCACCGAAGAAAACAGCATTATCTTCACAGACCAACCAGCAGCCGTCGCCTGGTATGCAGACCGAACCGCCGTTTGGCTCCCAAAAACAACCGAAGACTTCAAAAGCATCCAACAATTGGCCTCCGACAAACAAATCGACACCGCCGGGCTCTACATCTCCCCTTCCTCACATGACGGAAACCCCCTCTACACCGGACGATCAGACGAATTTTCAGCTCTCTCCCTCGACGGAGCGGCATTGCGAGCCACCCAGGGACGGGTCGGCAGAAGCGGAATTAGCGGAAAATCTCCTGTCCTCTCAGAAATTCTCCAAGAATTCCCCGTTCCAAATAGCCTCTACAATTACCAGATGATGTTTTACTCAAAAACTCCCATCGATC
>JAHDGN010000094.1 GCA_020627645.1 Akkermansiaceae bacterium | reverse complement strand
ATCCAATAATTACCGGCCTCAGCTTCATGCCCGCAAAAAAGCAGTCCAAAAAAACTCCCACCGCCGCTTCTTTCGAAGAAGCAACCACCGAACTAGAGGAGATCACCAAACGACTCGAACAAGAACCTCCATCTCTTGAATCCCTTCTTTCAGACTTCGAACGAGGTCAAGAACTCCTCAAATACTGCCAAAGGACACTCAAATCTGCGAAAGAAAGACTCGAAGTCCTTGAAGCCGAACTTGACGAACAACCATCCGCTGATACCGATCCTGATCCCGCAGACCAAAGCGACCTAATTTCTGACGACGATGTCCGACTCTTCTAAAACTCCACTCCTCGACCAAATCGAGAATCCTGCCGACCTCAAAAAACTGGACCGTGAATCACTTCCCGATCTCGCCCAAGAGATTCGTGACACCCTGATCACCACCCTGTCCAATACCGGTGGACACCTCGGCCCAAACCTTGGTGTTGTCGAGCTCACCATCGCTCTTCACCACGTCTTCGACACCCCGACTGACAAATTTGTATTCGACGTCTCCCACCAGGGTTACGTCCACAAAATGCTCACCGGCCGAGCCAAAGACATCGGAACCATCCGCCAGTATGAAGGACTGAACGGCTTTCTTCTTCGAACCGAATCTGACCACGACTCATACGGCGCCGGACACGCAGGTACCGCCCTCTCCGCCGCCCTCGGAATGTGCTCCGCTCGCGACCTCAATGGCGATGACCATCATGTCGTCACGGTAGCCGGCGACGCCGCCTTCACCTGCGGCCCAACCTTCGAAGCTCTCAACAACATCGTTGACACCTCGAAACGCTGCATCGTCATTCTCAACGACAACGAATGGTCAATCGACAAAAACGTCGGCGCACTCGCGCGCTATTTCAACACTCTACAACGCAGCGACGCCTACGAAGGCATCCGAGCTCGAGCCGCTTCCATCGTCGAGAAAGTCGCCGGCCCTGGAGCCCGACGCTTCGCACACAAAATTGAGCGAAATGCCAAAAACATGCTCCTCCCTAATGTCCTCTTCGAAAAATTTGGCCTTCGCTATTACGGCCCGATCGACGGACATGACATCCCCTCCCTCATCAAAAGCCTAGAACACCTCAAAGAAAAAGAAGAGCCCGTCATCCTTCACATCATCACCGAAAAAGGGAGGGGATACCAACCCGCCCTCGACAAACCCGGCAAATTTCACGGACTCGGCCCATACAAAATCGAAGACGGATCTACCAAAGCTGGAGCCCCCACTTTTTCCGAACTCTTTGGCCGCGCCGTCACCGACTTCGCCAAGAAGGACGAAAAAATCACCGCCATCACCGCAGCCATGCCCGGTGGCACCAAGCTCGAAATCTTTAAAGAAGAACTCAACGAGAGATACTTCGATGTCGGCATCGCGGAAGAACACGCAGCCCTCTTCGCCTGCGGCCAAGCCACTCACGGCCTCAAACCCTTCCTCGCCATCTACTCAACCTTCATGCAACGCGCCTACGACATGATCATTCATGACATGGCTCTGCAGAACCTCCCCATCCGACTCTGTATGGACCGTGGAGGCCTCTCCGGTGATGACGGCCCAACCCACCACGGACTCTTCGATATCGGATACCTCCGTCACGTTCCTGGACTCGTTCATATGCAAGGATGAAGACGAATTCGTCGACATGCTCTGGACCATGGCTCAATACAATGAAGGCCCCATCGCAATCCGATACCCTAGAGGTAATGGGCCAGGCGCGACCATCAAAGATGAACCCCAACTCCTCACCATCGGAGAGGCTGAGGTTCTCCAAGAAGGAACCGATGTTTGCCTCATTCCACTCGGCACCATGATGGAGCTTGCTCTCGAAACCAAAGAGCAACTCGAATCGAAAGGATACTCCGTCACCTTAATCAACCCCCGCTGGATCAAACCACTCGACGCTCCAACCATCACAAAATTTGCCGCCCAATCCAAGGCCGTCTGCACCTTCGAAGACCACGTTCTCTACAACGGATTCGGCCTATCTATCATCGAACTCCTTCACGACGAAGTCATCCCAACTCCCGTAGAACGAATCGGCTGGCCTGACGAATTCGTCGAGCATGGGAAACCCGAAATCCTCCGCGAAAAACACGGAATCACATCCGAGGCAGCAATCGACAAAATCCTACCCCATCTCGAAAGCTAAAATTCACGGGGAAGGTATCCTCTAATTTCCGAAACACCACAAATACTGATCTCCTCGAAGAATCAGCTTTCCATTCACAAAAATAGGTGAGGCGATCATCCCCTCGCCTATTTTGTTTTCAACAACTTCTCCCATTCCCTGATCAGAAACCTGAACACAAAAAACAACTCCATCCTCTCGCACGCAGCAGAGAGAATCACCCACCAAAATAGGCGAAGCATAATACTTGCTCGGAGACTTAGGTAACTTCCCCTCCCACAAAACCTCTCCCGTGAAAGCCTTCAAACACGTCAACGTCCCACGCTTCTTACCACTGTCCGTCAGCACATAAACCTTGCCATCCTTCGCCACCGGAGTCGCCGAATCAGTCCCCAACATCTTCTTGCGCCACAAAATACTCTTTCCCGTCACGTTCCCTTCACCCCCCGGACGAATTCCCATGAACCACTCACCCCGACCATGAGGAACCACCACCACTCCCTTCGTCTCAACCGCAGATGCAATCACCCGCCACATTGCCTTACCTTTCGGATTCAGCCCCCCACACGTCCACAACAACTTTCCCGACCGAGCATCATGCCCCGTCACATGATCCGCCCCAAACGTCACAATCGTCTTCACTCCCTCAATCTCCATCACTAACGGAGTCGTATAAGAATCCCCATTCTCCTTAGGCACTTCATATTTTCGATCCGTCTTCCACCGAACCTTACCCGACTTCAAATCCAACGAAACGAGATAAGAATTCCCCTCTGTTTGCATCACCGCCACCACGACACTATCATCAACCAAAACCGGAGAAGTTCCCTGATCCCACCACAACTTATCCTCTCCAAACTTCTCATGCAACCCTACCTCCCATAACTTTTTCCCCTCCACCGAACACCCCACGACCCTTCCAGACTTAAAATACGACACCACAACCTCACCATTGGTCACCGGTGAAGAATTCGCCCCACTTCCCACACGCTGCCCCCGACCAGGTTTCTGCTTCCCAAAAACTTGGCGCCATTTTTCTTTTCCATCCAATCCATAAGCCAACAAAGCATCTTTGTCTTCAACCGGCGCCGTCACATAAAGCACCCCACTGTGGACAATCGGAGTAGAACATCCTCTTCCCGGCAACTCCACTTTCCACTCATAGCCACCCTCACCTCCAAAATTTTTCGGCAACTTTCCCTCTGCCACCCAACCACTTCCATGAGGCCCCCGCCATTCAGCCCATTGCCCGAATCCACCCAGCGTTCCCAACAACATGATTCCGGCAGTGACTCTCTTGATCATGATTCCAGAATACCAAGAGGCTCAAAGGCTCCCAAGCTCCAACTTTTACAGAAATTTGACACCAATAAATCAAGCAGCGCTTATACTGAATTGTGAAACTCGTTCATTAAAATACTCCGAACCACCAATTTTCTTAAAAAACAAGAGACGTTCAGTTTTTTCTTCGAATAAAAAAATTAGGGATAACCCTTTATTTGAACGACTCTAACTTCATAAAGTCTAATAAAGATTCCAATAGCATTCATGACACCAGAAGAACTCTCCGCAGAAATTCAAAATCGCTCCGCATTCGTCGCCCCCCTCAGGGAAGAAATCGCCCGAGTGCTCATCGGACAAAACCACCTCGTCGATCGCATGCTGGTCTGCCTCCTCACCGGAAACCACCTCCTTGTCGAAGGCCTCCCCGGGCTCGCTAAAACTCTCGCTGTCAACACCCTAGCCCAAACCCTTTCCGCTCGCTTTGGCAGAATTCAATTCACCCCCGACCTCCTCCCCGCCGATGTCATTGGAACCCACATCTACAATCCTGGCACTCAAGAATTCACCGCAAAAGAAGGCCCCGTCTTTACCAACTTACTCCTCGCCGATGAAATCAACCGGGCTCCAGCGAAGGTCCAATCGGCTCTGCTAGAAGCCATGCAGGAAAAACAAGTCACTCTTGGAGGCTCCACCCGCAAACTCCCCGACCCCTTCCTGGTCATGGCAACCCAAAACCCGCTTGATCAAGAAGGAACCTACCCACTACCCGAAGCTCAAATGGACCGCTTCATGATGAAAGTCATCGTCGGTTACCCTCAACGCGAGGAAGAACGCGAAGTCCTCCGCCGCATGTCCTCGACCGTCACCACCCCAGCCGCCAACTCCATCACCACCCTCGAAGCCATCTCATCTGCTCGAGCCATTATTAATGACATCTACGTCGACCCGAAGATCGAAGACTACATCCTAGATATTGTTTTCGTCACTCGTTCAGAAGGCCGCGCTCAATTATCCGAAAGACAATCCGGACTAGACTTTTCCAACTTCGACCCTCTCATCACCGCCGGTGCCTCTCCGCGTGCTACGATTCAGCTCATCCGCGGCGCCCGCTGCCTCGCCTTCCTCGCTGGTCGTTCACACGTCCTCCCAGAAGATGTCAAAGCCATCGCTCCCGACATCCTCCGCCACCGGATCATCCCAAGCTACGAAGCCCAGGCCGAAAATCTCGACACCGACGCCATCATCCAATCCCTCCTCAACTCCCTCCGCACCCCATAAATCAACACAATGCTGGCTTCCGAACTCATGGAAAAAGTGCGGCGGATCGAAATCCGCTCCCGCCGCATCGTTCAAAACCGCACCGCTGGTGCCTGGCACGCCTCCTTCAAAGGGCGCGGCATCGAATTCGCAGAAATTCGCGAATACATGGAAGGAGACGAAATGAGAGCCATCGACTGGAATGTCTCAGCCCGCCTTGGCTCCCCATTCATCAAACTCTTCACCGAAGAACGAGAACAAAAAGTCTTCTTCCTAGTTGACCGCTCAGCATCAGGAGCCTTCGGATCAGGCGATGTCACCAAATCCGAATTCACCGCAGAAGTCGCAGCCGTCCTCGCCTTCTCCGCCACCCTGAATAAAGATAAAGTCGGACTTCTCCTCTACTCTGACCAAGAAGAACTCCAACTCGACCCAGCTCGAGGACACCGCCATGTCCTCCGCATCATCCGCGAACTCCTCGCCTTCGAACCCGAATCCCCCCGAACAGATCTAGCGGCCGGAATCGAACACCTTCTCAAAACAACCATGAAGCGATCCATCGTCTTCATTCTCAGTGATCTCATCACCGGCGATTTTGACAAACCCCTTCGCGCCCTCGCCAGAAAGCACGAAGTCATCCTCCTCCACGTCTCTGACCCCATCGAACGAGAACTCCCTAAAATCCCCCCCCTCTCAATCTCCGACCTAGAAACAGGTGAAGTCACCCGCCTCTCCTCAAATCAAGCCAAATCACTCGCCGCAAGAACGGCCGCAAGAACCCAAGAAGTCGCTTCAGTATGCCGACGCGCCAAAGTCGACTACGTCCCCCTAGACACCGGCACCGACTACCTTCCTGCAATCATCTCACTCTTCCAGCGCCGTATTTCCCGACGATGAAGCTCAGCCTAAATATCCTCAAATACCTTCTCCTTGCCGTCCTAGTCGTCGCCATCGGATTCGGCTACCTCTTCTTCCGAGTTTGGCAAAAAAACGAACGCCCAACCATCACTTCTCTCAAATGGAATCAACCCGAAGTCACCCTCGCCCACGGCGTTCAACTGACAGTCAAAATCACTGCTCCCTGGCACCGTGAAATTTCAACCGCCTCGCCAACCTCACTTCCCCCAGCCCTCACCCCACTCCCAAACCAAGGAAAAATCAAAAGAGGAAAGCTCCAGCTAAACGGCAAACGCAACTGGACCCTCACCATCCCCATCGTCACCACGAAACCAGAACAGATCGAAGGCGAAGCAATCACTTTCCCCATCAAGTCAACCAAACGAATCTCCCCAAACTACACCAGTGCCTCACTTCCGGCGCTCAAAATTAATCTCCCCGAAGAAATCCCCAATTACCCAAACACGCCATCCGATTTCCTCGGCGAACAACCTCCACCCCCTCCACCCGAAGAATCACCCTCATCAGCTCCAGAATCTAGAGGACTCTCAGCCTGGTGGTTTGCCCTCGTCCCCGTCGCTGGACTCATCACCTTCTTTCTCCTTCGCCGATTCGGCATCATCAAAACCACCCCAGCTTGGGTCAAAGCCCTCGAAAAACTAGACAACCTAAAGACCGAATCTCCACCCAAAGTCTTCTACTCCGCACTCACTGACATTCTCAAAGAATACGTTTCCGGTCGCTACTCCGTCCGCGCTCGTACCAAAACGACCTCCGAATTTTTAGAGACCATCCAAGAGTTCTCCGATATTCCCGCACAGCAACTCCAAAACCTCCCCCAATTCGCCCATCTCGCAGACGAGGTCAAATTCGCTGACCTCATTCCCGATTCTGAGAACGCTCCCAAATCCATCGACCTCATCAGGTCATTCATCAACTCGACAACTCCAGACCCCAAAACCAAGAAACAATCATGACCGACTTCACCTTCGCCAATCCACACTTTTTGTGGCTGATCATCCCTCTGATCGGTGGGATCATTTGGCGTTGGCTCTCAACCCCAGCATCAATTGCAGTCTCCTCAACTCGCCACTACACGTCACGCCCACCAGCCAAATACTTCACCAATCGACACATCCTGCTCTTACTCGAAGGACTCGCCGCCATCGCCTTCATCATCGCCCTCGCCCGCCCCCAAGCCGACATCGAAATCGTTCCCACAACGAAGGAAGGAACCGACATCGTCCTCATCCTCGACTACTCAAACAGTATGGACGCCTACGACCCTGGCCCCACCATGACTACTCCTGAAATCAAACGAGCGATCCGAGAACGACGAATTAAAGACCGTCTAGGAGTGGCCCGTGACCAAATCATCCGCTTCATCAAAAGACGAAAAGGCGACCGCATCGGACTCGTCATCTTTGGCGTCGACGCCTACCCCAGCGTCGCACCAACCGTCGATCACGACTACATCATCAGCTTTGTCAACCAGCTCGAAAACTCCCTTCTCACCATGGCCGAGCGCGGAACCAACCTCGCCGCCGGGATCTCCACCGGAGTCAGCATGATCAAAGAACACGCCGATAACCGCCGAACCATGGTTCTCATCACCGACGGAGATCATACCGTCGAAGATGAAGTCTATGCCACCCCACTCGACGCAGCCAAAGCCGCACAACAAGAAAACGTCGTCATCCACACTGTCGGAATCGGAGACGACAACCCCTACCTCCCAGACCACCTCGCTCGCATGGGGGCCCCCGTCGGCTTTGACACCCTCAACCTTCAAAAAATTGCCGGTCTCACCGGTGGACAATTCTTCCGGGTTCGCGACAACGCCGGGTTCGAGCAAGTCATGAACACCATTGACTCCCTCGAAAAAACTTCCCGCCAACAACAAGCCATCGTCTACCTCCGCGATCTCTACCCACGAATCCTACTCGCTGGAACTTTCCTCCTCGCTCTAGCTTTCATCCTCAGACACACCTTCCTCAGAGAATTTGCCTAATCCACAAACCATCCAACCAACCGAACCAATCCCAGAGACATGTCGTTCCTAGCCCTCAAATACCTCTACTGGATCCTCCCCCTCAGCATCCTCATTATCGGGATCACCATCTGGTCATACACCAAACGCCGCCACCTCGTCGCCGCCCTCACTCGAAATGCCACCACCTGCAACCTCAAATCAAACGCCTCCCCAGTCCGCCGCATCATTCGCAACACTTGCCTCCTCCTCGCCCTTTTCCTCGTCCTTTTCACCGCCCTCCGCCCCTACAACGGAACCTCCCTCAGCGAACAACGACAACATGCCAAAAACATCACCATCCTCCTCGATCTTTCCAACTCAATGGCGGCCAAAGACGACAACAAACTCAGCCGCCTCGACGTTGCCAAACTCCTCATTCGCGACTTCATTTCCAAACGCAAGACTGACCGCATTGGCCTCGTCAGCTTCTCAGGAGCAGCGCTCCCCGAAACCCCAATCACCCGCAACCGAAACATCCTCGAGGGTAAACTCAATCAGGCTCAAGCCGGTGAAATGCGCATTCCCGGCACCAACCTAAATCTCGCTCTCCAGGAAGCCCAATCCCTTCTCACCGAAGAACCACCCCCAGGATCCGCCATCATTATCGTCTCCGATGGCGATAATGTCACCGGAAACGAACCAAAAGAAGTCATCGCCGCTCTCAAAAAGCTAAAAATCCCGATCAACGCCATCGCCTGCGGACGTAATGGACTACCCACCAGTGCCTCATCCGATTTTTCCCGCAACACCTTCACCACCACCGCCAACCACGACAATCTCCGAAAACTCACCAGCGAGACCGGAGGAATCCTCATCGAAGCCAATCCCAATGAAATCGATTCCCAAGTCGCTCAACTCTCCCAACGCATCGACCAAATCATCGTAAATGGAAACAATATCACATCTGAACTTTTCGAAAGGCCACTTGAGTTATATATTTGGACACTGTCACTAGCCCTAATTCTCCTCATGATCCACATCCTACTCCCTCTCAAAACAAAGAAATGGCACACCGTAACTGCTGTTTTCCTGGCCCTCTGCCTCCTCACCCCTCTCTCGAAGGCCGAAAAATTTGACTCCTACCAGGAAGCTCAAACCTTCGCCACCGAAGAAAAAATCCCTCTGCTTCTCATTTTTACCGGGTCCGACTGGTCAAAACAATCCATCAAATTCGAGGAAGAAATCCTCGACCATTCAACATTCACCAAATGGGCAGACAACAACGTCGCCTACACCATCATCGATATTCGCAACACAGGCATCTCCGAACAAGAACGAGAAAAGCGCCTCACCCTCGCCCGACGCTTCGCAGTCGTCGGCTATCCCCTCTCCGTCTTTGTGGATGCCTCGAACAAAGAAAAAGTTCTCGGCACACTTGGATACGACTCCAAAGGTCCCGCCTCCTGGGTGCGCCGAGCCAAAGCAATTCTAAAAGGCGATCAATCCGCTTCAGATAGCGCCGCCTCAGTCGACTACCTTCCCGCAGAAATCAGAAAGGCTCTCGACGACAAATCACTCACCAACACCCAAAAAAGCATCAGGCACTACAATCATGCCCTCCAACTCCAAAAATCAGCCCCAGAGCTAGCCAATATCTCAAAAGATCGATTCCAACTCCTCACAGACCTCTACACCAAGGCCTCCGAATTCGCTCCTGAAGACCGCCCAGATCTCGCCTTCGCCGCCCAAAACCAACTCGCACTCCTTCATCACAACAAAGGCACCTCTCTGATTCCAAAATCAAATGATGAACTGTTGCAACTAGCAATGGAGACTAAAATGAAGCCACCTGCGCTTCTCAATCGCGCCAAACGTTCACTCGACGAAGCGATCATTCGCTACCAAGAAGCCGTTCCTCTTCAAAAAAACAACAAAGACCTCTCTGAAAACCTTGCCCTAGCCATTCAGCAATCCCAGCGGGTCAAAGCCTATATCGACTTCCTCAAAACCTATCAAAAAGCAATCAACGAGACCGCCACGGCACTCACCCAAGAAAAACGATTCTACGACAGCCTCAAACGAGAAGTCACCACCAGCGAAAAACTGAACACCGAATCGATCGATTTGTCTGTCCAGGCCATCCAAGAACTCGTCACCCTTGCCAAATCGATCGAAGACGAACCCACTATTCTTCCCCGCGAAGGGCTATACGACTACCGCGAAGCTAAAAAAGATATTCTTCTCGCTCCCAAACCCCACATCGCCCGAAATCATGAGAAATCGGCCCAGCAAATTCAAAACGCCCTCGATC
>JAHDGN010000554.1 GCA_020627645.1 Akkermansiaceae bacterium | reverse complement strand
AGTCACCCAAGAAAAACAAACACCATGAAACAAATAGTCACCCTACTCCTAACAACCCTCGCCCTATCCCTCGGCTTACTCATACAACCCAGCAAAACCACAGGCTTCGCAAATGACACTGTAGTGGCCACAAACATCTCAGGCACCAGCTTCATCCCCAACGTATCCCCCTTCTACCAAATTTCACCAGATGGAAAAACAGTCATCTATCATGAATACATCGAAGTGGGTTTCAGCAACTTCCCGGCCGGTGGCGCCCTAAAAGCCTCTCGCCTCGACGGCCCACCCAACCCCATCGATCTATTAACCCTAGACCCATCAAACGTCTTGATCAACTATGAAATCTCATCCACCAACCAGCACGTCATCTACGCCACAGCCGACGACGACCTACCCTACATCTACGAAATCTTCTCCATTCCAATAACGGGCGGAGAACCAGTAAAAATCGCTGGGCTCCCCGAAATTGACTATCAAAACGAACGAGAGTTTATCAACAGGTATGCAGTCAGCCCCGACGGCATAAACATCATCTACTCCTTGGCCAAACCCTTCTCAAATTTTGAGCTTTGGCAGGTCCCCATACAAGGCGGTGAGCCCAAGCAAATAAACGGATCAACCAACAGCGACTCCATCCTAAAATACAGCCCAGACGGCAACCACCTCGTCTTTATTTCATCGGCCGACGCCCCAAACAATCAAATAGATGATCTATACAGCATCAACCTCCAAACCGACGAAATCACAAAACTCAGCGACAGCCTCACCTCTCAAGGCAAAATCAACTCATTCCAAATATCACCAGATAACTCAACCATCGTTTTCACATTCCAAAGAGAAAATCAAAGAGAGGTCTCCCTATACACCGTTAGTCTCAACGGCGACAATTTCCGTAGCCTCACCAGTTTCATCCTAACCCCCGGCTCAATCCTCGAATACCAAATAACCCCCAACGGGGCAGACGTAATCTTTTCCATGAGGCACACCACAACCAATTCAAAAAGGTTATATGCAGTCCCCATCATCGGCGGTCAAACCACGCTCCTAGAAACAATACCAGACGATCATAACTTCGAAAGTATCAAGAAAAGTCAAACATCTGGCCAGCTAGCCTACCTGATAAAAGACGCCTCAAGAAACCTAATCGGCCTCTATTCCACCTCAATTTTCGGTGGCGCTCCCACAAATGTTTCCGATCCCCTATTAATAAACGAAACCGAAAAAAGAGAGATCGTATCTTTCGAATTAACACCAAATGGAGACAAACTCACCTTCACCCTCTTTCGTGAAAGCACCTCATCCTTCGAAATATTCGCCCATTCAACAGCAAACAATCAATACACAAGCCTCAGTGGCCCCATTGACATCGACTATAACCCCGGGTTCTTCCCTTTAATCAACTCTCCCACCATTAAACTGAATGATAAAGGAGACGCCCTTTTCTATATCGATGTCAACCCAAATGGATCCTCCAAAGACCTCTACCAAGTTCCAGTCGAGGGCGGCACCCCTCTGCAGCTCAATGACCGTCGATTGGCTTCAGGATCCGTCATCAACTTCAAGCTCGTTCCCAATGACTCAATGG
>JAHDGN010000553.1 GCA_020627645.1 Akkermansiaceae bacterium | reverse complement strand
TTGGGAAATGAACTTGATTTTTTTGAATCGGTTTTTCGGTTGGGGGAAGGGGTGAAGCGATGTGAAAAACGGATTGATGAAGTGGGGCTGGAGCTCTTGTTAAAGTATCGTCTGGTTGCCTTGGATTTGCGTCAAATTTTGTTGTCAATGAGAGTGAGTAGGAGATTGAGGAGGATTTATGATCATGTTGTGACGATGGCGAAGTGGGGGCAAGATTTGGTTGGGCATGGAGATCAAATGAAGGAAGTGAGATTGATTGAGCCTCTTTTTGTTGAGATCCGTAGAACTGTTGCGGGTGCCATCATGGCCTATTCTGATCTGAGTGATGTGAGAGCCCGGGAAGTCTTGGGCATGGTTGAGGAGGTCGAGGGAACTCACCAGGGGGTGTGGCAGTTGTTTGCTAGAGAGATTGAGTCAAGGGGTGAAGTTGCTGAGGCTTTTTTGAATTTGATTCTCATCGCAGGGGATTTGAAAAAGATTGGGGATATTTGTGTGCAGGTTGCTGAGGGAGTGGTCTTGCTGATGGGGGAAAACGATTTATGGTTGAGTGACAGAGAGTCTCAGCGAGTGATTTTATGAAAGCAGTTGGTTATCGGGAAAAGGGATCGATCGACCGGGTTGATTCGTTGGTTGATCTTGAGTTGGAGGACCCTGTTGTCAGGGGGCGGGATCTGTTGGTGAGGGTGAAAGCGGTTTCGGTGAACCCTGTTGATACAAAGGTTCGGACGAGGATGTCTGCTGAGGAGGGGGAATGGAAGGTCTTGGGTTATGATGCGTCAGGGGTGGTTGAGGCGGTGGGGGAAGAGGTGGTGGACTTTGAGGTTGGAGATGAGGTGTTTTACGCGGGGGCGATTGATCGTCCGGGAACGAATAGTGAATTGCATTTGGTGGATGAGAGGATTGTGGGAAGGAAGCCGGAGAGTCTGACGTTTGTGGAGGCTGCGGCCTTGCCGTTGACGGCGATTACGGCGTGGGAAATGTTGTTTGACCGGTTAGAGGTGAGGCGAGCGACTGCCGATGGAGGAGGTTTGATTTTGGTGATTGGGGGAGCGGGTGGGGTGGGGTCGATTGCGATTCAATTGTTGCGAGCTTTGACGGACATTCAGGTGATTGCGACAGCGTCACGGGAGGAAACGAGGGAGTGGGTGAAGGAATGTGGGGCTCATTATGTGATTGATCACCGAGAGCCTTTGGCTGAGCAGGTGGACGAATTGGGATTGGGAGCTCCGGGTTTTGTTTTTTCGACGACGATGACGGGTGAGCATTTCGAGGAGGTGGTGAAGTTGATCGCGCCTCAGGGAAGGTTTGGTTTGATTGATGATCCTGATCAAATGAATGTGATGCCGTTGAAACAGAAAGCGGTGTCGACGCATTGGGAGTTTATGTTTGCGCGGCCTTTGTTTGAGACTTCAGATCTCGACGAGCAGGGAAGGTTGTTGAATGAGGTGGCGAGGTTGGTGGATGAGGGGAAGGTGAAGACGACCTTAACGGAGGTGATGGGGAACATTAATGCGGAGACGTTAAAGCAAGCGCATACTTTGATTGAGAGTGGGAAGGCGAAGGGGAAAATTGGGTTGGAGTGGTGATT
>JAHDGN010000093.1 GCA_020627645.1 Akkermansiaceae bacterium | reverse complement strand
TGAGGAGATCGGCTTCTGCCACGAGCCGACCAGGTGTTTGGGTGTCGTTTCGGCAAGGGTTTCTGAAGTATCCTGATTTGTTTGGCGTTCCGCTTCTGGGTGGATCTTTGAAGACTCGAGTGGCATTGGTATAACCGAAAAAGTCTCTAAAGAATTGGATCAGCCGGGGGTGGGAAGAGTGGTGAGATTGGGTTTGCTTGCCATTGAGACTGGGGTCTACCTGCGAGCGATAGTAGTTTTGGTCTGCAAGGAGTCTTTCGACGTGCTGCTTGTATTGAGCTTTCGTGGTGAGTTTCCCTTCGGCAGCAGCTTGGATTAAGAGTTTGTCTGGGCCGCGATCACCCAAGGCATAGGAGATTGCGAAACTTGCTTCCCATGGTGAGAGTTTTTTTCGGCCGAAGCGATCCGGAGATCCCTCTCCTATTTCGATACGATACAGAAACTCGGATTCTAGGATCACTGCGATGAGCATCTGCCTGAGTCCTTCGATATTGCCACCGATTGAAATCGTGGATTTGGTGAGGTTTAGATACCTTTTAAGCTCGGTGTCAGTTGGCTCTCGTCTGAGGACGAGTTGAAATTGCGTCACAATTGCTGCTTTAATTTCCGAATCTTTAGGAGGTGATTTTTTGAGGACGATTTTTGTGAATGCGGGGGGGGTTGATTTAGGAACCCATCGATCTCTTTTATTCTTGAACTCCTTTGCGGTAGGATCGCCGCTCTTAATTCGTGCTGCTCTGAGTTGTCGATCAGAAATCCAATCGGCATTGGACAGCATGACAAGAAGGTGTTCTCCGGCTAGGGAGGAAGTGTCAAAGTCTCGAATACCGGAACGATTGGGCAGAACGAGTGGATTGGTGATCCCGTAGAATCGGGCATTTCTTTGCCTCCCTTCTAGTTGAAAGATATCTTTGACGCGTTCATCAAAAATATTGGGCCTTATTAACCACCTACGGGCTGGGGAAAAGGGTTGTTTTTTGCTTTTGTTGTCAAAAAGTTTCTCGTGAGAAACGGCATTTCCGTAGGAGTGATCTCTTAATTTGGCTTCGAGCTTGGAGGCGTTGTTCTTCTGAAGAATTTGGTGTGCCCAACGCATTAGTTTTCTCCTTTCTTCAGGGCGCATCTGTTCCTCCTTTTTTGGAGGCATCTGCTTGAAATAGACTTGCTCAAGCAACTTGTTGAGAACGCTTAGGCCTTGATCGATCGGTAGGTCCTTAATCGTGTCGAGGCGAATGCCCCCCTTCTTAATGGACTCGTCATGACAATCGTAGCAATAGTTTTCAAGGATCTCAAAAGCTTCGAGGTCCTTAGCTGAAGCAAGGGCTATTAAATTGTATGCAAAAAACACCAACTTTAGTTTGAATGGGGCCATGATTTTCAAAGAGAGATAAGTTTTCAGGAAGTTGAACATTGATTTTTGTTGATGGACAGAGCTTAGGTGTCGGTCGGAGGAATTAGCAAAACGATCATCGCTAGATACGGCGACTTGTAATATGATATTTCTAAATTTGGTGGACATACAGCCCTAATTTGACGAACTGGGCTATCATTTTTTCTGCCCACCTGTTTGAGTCGTGTAAGCTCAAGGGGGTAGCGTTCTTTTCTCCAAGGAAACGATCGAGCTGGCTGGGTTGCAAATTCGAAATTGCTTGTTGTTAAAAGATGGGCTGAGCAGCTTCAATTTTTTTTCGTCAATTCAAAATTGAAACGTAAGTTGGGGATCAAATCATTTGAGAAAAGCATATGCAATAGCCCAATCATTGAGCATGGATCAGAAAAGCAAAGGAGAGGGTAGAGAAAAAATTTCTCACGCGTGATTTCAGGTCTAAATTTCGAGACTGAGTTGGCTACTTGACGGGTTTGAGCTGAAGACCTAATTCTTGTAATCTAAAATGTTAAATCTGAATCCTCGTTTTTGTGCCACGGTTTGCTCCGCTGTCGGCGCGCGTTCGGTTGTTAGCGCGGAGGTTATTCAGAGTCTTTGGAGTGGTTATGGCGAAATTTTACGGGTGGCTCTTGATGGGGGGGCTGTGCCTTCGGTTATTGTTAAGCGTATTAGGTTTGAGGAGCCTAAGGCTCATCCCCGGGGGTGGAATTCAAATGATGGGCATGCTCGCAAAATCAGATCATACGAAGTTGAAATGGCATGGTACCAAGGTTGGAGTGGGCGTTGTGGCCCAGGCTGCCGGGTTCCAAAATTTTTAGCAGGGGACCGTCACGAGAATGGATTTCTAATCGTGCTCGAAGATTTAGACATGGTTGGCTATACCAAACGTCTCCAACGTGTTTATGGTGCAGAGGTGGAGGTCTGTCTCTCCTGGCTTGCTTGTTTTCACGCTCGTTTTATGGGTGAACCTCCAGAGCGTTTATGGGAGGTGGGAACCTATTGGCACCTGGATACAAGAAAGGAGGAGCTTGAAGCTCTTGGAGATCAGAGGCTGAAAGATGGGGCTCTAAAGATTGATCGAATACTCAAAAATACACGATATCAGACTTTAGTGCATGGTGATGCGAAGGTCGCGAATTTTTGTTTTTCTGAAGATGGGGGGAAAGTTGCTGCCGTCGATTTTCAGTATGTTGGAGGAGGGTGCGGGGTGAAGGATGTGGCATACTTTTTAGGGTCATGCCTTGATGATGAAAGTTGTGAAAAAGAAGGGGGGCAATTTTTGGACTGTTATTTTGAGTTCCTGAGAAAAGAGCTCAAGGCGAATCGCCCTTCCATTAATCCTGAAGCCGTTGAAGCTGAGTGGAGGGAATTATTTCGATTTGCGTGGACTGATTTTTATCGATTTTTGAAAGGGTGGTGTCCTGGGCATCCCAAGATCAATGCCTATAGTGAGCGATTAGCTGTCGAAGTCTTGGAAACAATTTAGGCCATAGATTTGGTCTCAAAGAGACACTTTTAGATCCTGACGGTTGAGGTTTATAGGAGATCTTGCTCTTTTGATTTCTATGGAGAGAAGACAGGCTACTTTGGTTTCTTACCTAAAACCATTGCACCTGTGAGCAGCCCTGCGCCAACTCCTACAGCTAAGATCATCCAGAACATGGGTAATTTCACTACTTTGCTGGGTGCGTTCATTCCAAAAATTGAGACAAGGGTTGCGAGAGGGAAGAAAAATGCGGCGAGCCGATTTAGTCGGCGAGCTTCATTGGTTGATTTGTGAGCTGCTTCGGCTTGGGCCTCAGCATTCATGGCTATTGCAAAATCTAAACCAGCTTTCGCATCCCCCGTTGCAATATCAATGCCTCTTTCCAAGTCGACGGCTCGATCACGCCCAACAATCAACCAACGATTGTCTGGCTTCGATTTTCGTAGTGTTTCCATCACGGTCAGTAGATGCCTCGTCGCTCGTAGAAGTGGATGGGCAACCTTGGTGACTTCAAAATAATCTCGTGATGACGAAGCGGCTTCGATCGTTTCGTCCAAACGATCAATTGATTTTTGATAAGAGTCTAGGTGGGTGTCTAGGGCAGATAATCCACCGCTTTCTGGTGCACTTTTCCATTCATCGCTTGGATTGCACCATAGCAAAAATGCTTCGCGGTTTTCGTTGTCATCTGGTTTGGGAACTGCATGGAGAATCACAAGAAGATGGCCCTCTTCGTCGATGATGCGTTGTCTGCCAGGTTTCCTTCCCACCCTTTTTCGGATTGCGTCTGGAAGGTCCCAGTTTTTCGGCAAGAAGTCTGCGGTAATTGTTCTTTCCACACCGGCAGGGTTATCTGTTTTGTGCTGATATTCAGCTATAAAATTACATTATGGTTATACTGATGTTCGATTCCTGGGGCGCATGTTTCGTTGGGTGAAATCTATGGGGTGAAATGAACCAGCTATCCGGGGTTATAGTGGAAGAGATTTCCTAGAGCAGAAAGTAAACAGTTCGATTCAAAAAAGACGGTTCATCGCTTTCTGCTACTGTTAGGATTACTGATTGGTGAATTTGACGCGGAAAAATTGTTCCGAATGATTTTGAATATCGATTGGGTAATCATAGAAGTATTTTCCGGTGCTCGCGTTGAAATATTCGGTGCTGTTTGGAGTCGGGGTCCAATTTTTGAGATCAGTTGATTGCTCAAGGACTGCTCTCACCCAAAACGAAGATTTTGGATAGGAAAACCTCATCGACTCATTGTCGATCTGATAGTTGATCGGTGAAGTATTATTTTTGGTTGCTGGTGAGGAACCTAACAGAGATTCTAGGACGTTGGAGAGTCCGTCGCGATCAGGGTCATCTTCCGGATCTTGGAGCTCCGTCGGTATAGTCCCCCAATTTTCACAGGCCAACAATCCGGTGTAGCCAATGGGGCCACGTCCGGCCGAAAACACCGTTATTTCATCGATATTACCTGAATCTTGGCCAAAGGTAGAAATTTGCAATTGGTTTGATGGGCCTTGATTTAGGTTGATGGGGACTCTTAGCTCCGCCCATTGGTCCCAACCTCCAGTCGGAGTAAAGGTCATCGTTTGGCTTTGTCCATTGATACTCAGATTAGTCGTTCGATTGTTTGTCGCCCCAAGGGCATATCGGATGATCAGGCTTGAATCGCCTCCAATACCCCCGTCAATCTCGTTCCACTGAGCTGCACTTGCCGTCCAGTCAAGGTTGATAAAGCCCCCGTCATTGAAGCCTGCATGAGATGATTCCAGGGTGGCGTTGGTCAGATCAGCCTGTTCTGCCTTGAGAGTCGTGGACTTCGTAATCGGAAAAGAGATTTGATCGAGGTTTCCAGCGTCCTGACCGGTTGTCTCTATACGTATTGTATTGGCTGAACCCGCTAGAAGATTGGCTGTGACTGGGATTTCTTCCCAGATTGCCCATCCTCCGGTATCAGTGAATTGCAGAGGTTGAGCCTGGCCATTAACGATGAAATTTACTTCGCGTGGGGCTGAGCTCCCAAGTGCGTATCTAACGTCAATCACTACTTCTCCTCCTTTTCCTCCGTTGACGTTACTCCATTCCACAAAGCTTTCATTTGCTTCTAGGTTTACGAACGACTGTCCTCTAAATCCGCTATGAGTCGTTGATTTAGAAGCGTTGTTCAGAAGTCCCATTTCGGCCTGTAGGGTGACATGATCACCTGTGTCAATTTTTAAGAATCGTTTTGAGACGAGGCCTGTATCGCTAGTAATCTTCAGGCTAGCTTCAAAGGCCCCGCCTTCGTAGGTGTGTGAAACGGTTGCCCCGTTTGCTGAAGTTCCATCACCGAAGTTCCATTCATAGGAGACGATCGAACCCTCATCTACGGTTGATTGAGAGCCATCAAAGTGAACTGTGAGAGGGGGCTCACCACCAATCTTGTCAGCAATGATCACGGCACCTGGTGGAGTTTCTTTTTCATAAACTCTCACATAGTCTACGAGAAATTCACGGGGATATGGCTGTGGTTCATACAAGCCAGTCCAGAATTCAGTGGTGCTAGGCATCACTTCGTAGATATCTAGCAGAATGTAGAATGGGGCTTTGGCTGTTTTTGGGGATCTAAAGACTTCTTGTCCATTTAGATACCAAATCAATTCGTTGGCGGTCCATTCCAGAGCATAGGTTGCAAACTGTTGAGTTTGGTCAAAGCCGAGATTGTATCTCAAATATCGGTCGCTTCTCGAAACACCTGATGTGGCGTTTGTTCCGTCTGGCCCATGAAAGTGGGCTGTGAATCGATTGGCCGTGGGCTCTCTCCCAAGCTGTTCAAAAATGTCGATTTCGACCGCTTCATCGCTGGATTGTCGAGTTCCCCCTTGGGAGACTAGTGTGCGATAAGAGCCATCGACGGGAAGAAGCCAGAACGCACAATGTCTACCGCTTCCTGCTGAAGTCTGGCATCGACATTCCCACCACCCTTGTTCTTGGGCAAATACTTGTCCATTTTCCCATGGTCCGAATCCTATTGCGCTGCTGGTTGCAATACCGGAAACGCGGAACGTATTGTTTAGCCCAGGTTGAGGGGTGTTTTCCTCGATCTTAAGGTTGAGGAACCCATCTCTTATCTCGTAGACGGCTTTTGTATCTCGATAATACTCGAACCATTTTTGTGTATCGAGTTCGCTGCCATTAAATTCATCGTTGAATGTTAATTTCCAGCCCGGCTTTTCTGGCAAGGAGGAGTTTGGGTCATCACTTCCGGGTTCGGCCGCCTTTATATTACTAAAAATAACTAGGGTGGTCAGCAGAATTCGGAATAGGCTTCCTTTTAGGATTGGTGAGTAGAATTTTTTTGATTTTTTCATGGGGGGGAGGTTTCAAATATGCATGCATCAATAACTTATCACTCAACCTGATGAGGTGTCAATCGGCATCACCGTATAGTGATTTGTCTCTGCGATACGATATTAGTTCTCCATACTCGAACGGTGCTGGAGCTCCTGTCTTTGGAAAGTGTTGCTTTTCAAGGTGATTCACTGATTTGCAATGAATTTGGTCAAATTCATTAAAATTAGTAATTCTTTAATATTCAAAGTGATCGTTATTTTTGGGGGGAATAAAGAAGATTGTAGGTAGGTTTTTCATTGCTTCAAAAGCATTCTTTTATTACATGCATAAACCTCATGGCTCAGAAGAGAATTATTCTTACAATTGTCGGATTTGTTATCTCGATGGTGCTTGTTTTCGGAAAAGCCAATGAGCCATTGGAGCACAAGGAGCGTCATTTGGGGCCGACGGGAATTTATGGGGTAACAACCGACACTGGTATTTCAGTGGTGCGAGTTGAGCCTGGTTCGCCCGCAGATGGAAAATTGATGGCTGGTCAGTTAATTACTGGTTTTGGAGGAGATCCAATTCAAGGGAATACGCGAAAGAGTCTGGCGGATGCGATTGATCATGCTCAGTCAGAAAGGGGTTCGGGGAAACTTCACCTCGACCTTTCGACTGGAGAGAGTGTTTCGATTTCTCTTCCAGTTGAGGGTGAGTGGGTGGCGACCGCTCCGTCTCAGTGCGAGAAGTGTGAGATGATCGTAACAAAAGCTGCTGATTATATTTTAGCCAATCAAGATTATGGTCGTTTTGGTTTTGGATTCTTGGGGCTATTAGCAACCGGTGAGGACGCTTATATTGCTGAGGCTGGTGTGAGAATTAGGGAGATGCCCTGGGCTCAGCCAACAGTGATAGTTCGCACAGATCATCGGGGCAACAATTGGGCACATGCCGCGTTGACGAAAGTGTTAGCTGAGTACTATGCATTAACTGGGGATCAATTTGTCTATCCGGCGTTGGAGAAGTACGCTCTTGGGTTGGTTGCTGGAAGAGAAGGGGGAGGTTTATGGGGGCATCATCCGCCGGTGGTGCCGGGAGGCAAGGCTGGAGGTTATGCTGCGATCCATGCCGTCAGCGCACAGTGTTATCTTGCTCTCGTATTGGCTGAAAAAGCAGGTGTGGCAGATCCTCGAGTTCGGGAGGCAATTGAATCAGCGAGGTCTCATTTCCGATCATTTTTATACCGTGGAGCATTACCATATTGGATCGAAGGAACTGATGTCGATGACTTTTCTGACAATGGAATGAGTGCGATGGTTGCGTTGGCTCTTGCCCATGATGGTGATCTTCATGGGGCCGAATATTTTGCCAGGTCATCATTAACGGCTCATCGAAAAATTGAGAAAGGGCATACTGGGCATTATTATGCACAGTTTTGGTGTGGACTTGGGGCTAATTTGTGTGGTCCATTTGCGTCTACGCGGTTCTTCGAAAAAACCCGGTGGTTAACGACCCTCAATAAGCGATGGGATGGGAACTTTACTTACGACGATAGTGAGAGAATTGATCCGAAGTATTCCTATAACGGATTGAGTATGGCTGGTAGTCACCTGGTTAATCTTTGTCGGAAAAAAAGGGTGTTGATGATTACTGGCAAGGGAGTAAGAAGTGATCTTTGGTTAAGTGATTCTGATGTGGAGGAGACTGTCGGGGTCTTTGAGTTACAATATGCTCAAAGGAGCAACGATGACCTTTTACGGATGATTCAGAATCCGGTGAGGGTTATTCGGAGAGCTGCTTTGAGTGAGCTGAACCAGCGAAACCATGGGCTTCATTCGGTCATCGTTGGATGGTTCTCTACTGGGGATGATTTTGCAAAGATGGGAGCTCTGGATTATCTAAGGTCACAACCTCTCAGCGATCAAAAGAAGGGTCTTCTGGTCGATGTCATGTCTGGTTCATCTCATTCATTGATTTTGCGATATGAGGCTGCCGAAATATTGTTGGATACGAAGGCAATGAGTTCAGCTGAGTTTCAAGCCTTGCTTCAATTCTTTATGGCTGATCATGTGGGCGATCGGTTTAAAGCTTTGCAGGGGAGGCTCGGCAAAAAGATGGATTTGTGTTTTTTTGGGATCGGAGTGAGTTGGCCTTCAACGGAGGCAGATTTTGAGACGTTTTATGAGTTGATTCAGCTCATGGCAAACAACCCTTATGATGAGACTCGGAAAATGGCGATGCATTGCGCTAGCGATGTTTCCGAGGATCAATTTTATCGGGTGGCGAGTGTTGTTGAAGAAATTGCGAGGAATGAGCGCAATCACTATCGTTCGCATACCTGGTTTGGAGCAAGAAAGAGAGCGATCGGAATTCTGGGTTCGAAAAATATCGAGGAGGGCATGTTGATCAGTTTAAATCTCATTAATGAGCCCTATGGCACTCATGTCTTTAAGCTCGATGCGGCATCAGTTGCGGTTTCCAGTTTTGGAACCAGCGGGAAAAAATATTTGTCTGAGATCAAGGCTATCGATTGGGGGAGGAGAACTTGGTCGATGGATCGCTACATTGGTCAATTAGAGGCGGAGACTGCTCCTGAGGAAATGGTGACGATGGAGAGCGTGCTTTGGAGGAGTTTGCAGTCTCGGGGAGCTGTTGATGAGGCGATGTGGAAAGAGGCTCAATTTACGAAGTTTCGACAAGAAGAGGGGCACAGTGATTCGAATGCGGACCCTGATGGTGATGGGTTGGTCAATTTTGTTGAGTATGCGCTTGGGACTGACCCCTGGGTGGCGAATGGTGGGGTGATAGGAATCGAGACGGTGGGAGAAGATCGGTATTTTGTTTTTGAGCGCCCAGGAGGTCTCATTGATGTGGATCTGCGTTTGCAGGTTAGTGAGACTTTAGGGGAATGGAATGATCAGGGGGTTACGGAAGCGGTAAATGTTAATGGTCGTATTAAGATGCGATCTAATCGCAGTTACCAGGGTGAGAGAGGTAAGTTTGGCAGAATTTTGGTTTCGCCCAGATGAAAAATTTGGAGTCGAGGTGGTTGTGAAAAATGAAGATCTTGTGGTTCATTGAGGTGGGAGAGGCCTTCGCTTGTCTACATACAAAATGAAAAAACCAGTGCTTGCAGGGCAGAGGCACTGGTTCGTGAAAAATTATCAAATAGAGAGAATTTTTAGGCTCTTTTTCTCCGGCGGAGGGTCAAAGCTAATGCTCCAAAACTGAGTAGGGCGAGCGATGAAGGTTCTGGAATGGTGGAGACTTCTCCGTTGAGCACAATATCGTCCCAGCGAACTTGCCCACCGCTCGCGGTATCATCCCAACCGTAGATTCTAAACTCAACTGGACTGGTCACACCTTGAAATTGGCTTCCTGATAGGTCGATACTGCCTGCTTCAGAGAATGGCCCGGTAGTTGCGTTTCGAACGGCTGATTCGGAGCCGATGACGTCGGCGGATGTGAAGCCGTCGATGCTACTGAAAACAGAAAGGTTAATGGTAGCATCATCATTTTGAGAATCACCGAAGTTGAAAGTTAAGCTTGTTAAGTTGGCTAGGTATCCAGAAGCAACGTTCAGAGTGAAGGAGGCATAGTCATTATCCGCAATGGCTTGGTTGAGGCCGATTCCGTTGATGTTCGTTGAAATAAACAAGCTTCCGTCATTGCCGCTGGAGGTTGCGCTGGAGCGGCCTATGTTTCCCGAAAAGCTGAGGTCGCCAGCAGTGCTGTTCAGGTCTGAGTC
>JAHDGN010000092.1 GCA_020627645.1 Akkermansiaceae bacterium | reverse complement strand
CATTTGACACCAGAAAACCTATTGGAACGTGCCGATTATCTAGTCAATATCCTTGAGGGGTCCCCCTCAATCACCCCAGTCAATGGCAACTTCGAAAATAACCGAATTCCCGGTATTTCTGGTGTCAGTCCAATCGGAGATGGCAAATCAAGACTCATCAACACCTCCGCAAATAATGCCGCACGCCCGCTTGGGTGGCGAGTTTTGTCTGCCGACGGCTTAAGTGCTGCCGATGGCAACAATGGAGTCATGAATCCGAGCAATAGTAGCTACAACAACTCCTCTGATTTTATCAATGGGGGAATTTTGCCAAATATGAACGGCAAACACACCGCGACGCTCAGAAACGGATCTCCAGGAAACTATTTCCTCCAAAGTACGCGAGTTCTTGCCAAGCCCCTCTCAACTTACAAGCTTACCGTTGCCATAGGCGTCCGGAACGACCCCTCTTCGTTTGGCAACGCTCGTCTCGAAATCACCGCCAACGGAGTTGCTGTCCAAAGTCAGTCATTCTCAAAAAACAACCTTGATACAATTCGAGGAGAAAACTCAGCAGGAAAATTCACCGATGTTTCAATCAGCTGGAACACACCAGAAAACCTAAATGCCAACCTCCCTCTAGCAATTCGAATTGTCAAAGAGTCTGGGGGCTCTTTTGCCCTGGATTTCGATCACGTTCGATTCACCGAAACTTCAAACGCACCTCAAGGACAACTTGGAATTCTTGATCTCACCGCAAATGGTGGAATTAACCCTGCCACCAATCAGCCGTGGCAGGCTGGAGACCCTTATCGACTCCTGTTTGTTACCAGTGGCACGACTCGAGCAACCTCGAGCAATATCGCCACCTACAACACCTTCGTCCAAAACCTTGCCTCTGCCACCCCCACCTTAGGGTCCGCAACATGGAAAGCCGTCGGCTCGACCGCCACCACCGATGCACATGACAATACCGGAACTAACCCAAACGCCGACGGAAATGGAGCCCCTATTTTCCTTATGGATGGCACCTCTTTAGCAGCCGTCGACAATCAGGATCTTTGGAACGGAATCAACATAGCTCCGACATATAATGAGTTTGGAAATCTGGTTACTTCAAACCTCGGGACTATCTTTACTGGATCTGAAGGTGACGGTTCCACCTTCCCAGGCCGCCCACTTGGCAACTCTCCGAATATAAGAACAGGCCGCGCTGATTCCCCTGGATTTAGCTGGATGAGAAACTACAACACAAGTGCTACCAACGAGCACCGAATGTATGCACTCTCTGAAATTCTCACTGTCAACAATGCTGGTAGCCCTCAAAACTTTGCTTCATGGATTAACTCATTTGGACTAACCTCACAACTCGGTTTAGACGACGATCCCGACAACGATGGAACCCCAAATAGCATCGAGAACATCTTTGGCACCCATCCAGGAAAAGCCAATGCTCCAGGAATATCAGCCCCAGTTCAAATCTCGCCCACCATCTTTAGCTTCAGTCACCCACAAAATCCAAACCTAGCTTCCGATATCAGCTTATCCTACTGTTGGTCCCCAAACTTACTCACAAGAATCCCCAGCGGCAACAGCCTGGGTTCAACAAATATCACCCTCTTCCCACAGCTAAATACCCCTTTCCCCGGCACCACGACCGTCCGAGCAATCATCAGCGGCCCTGTACCTGAAAAGTTATTCTTCCAAATTTCAGCAACTCAAAATCCCTAAAATAAATCTCCCGCTCTACTCCCACTCGATACTCGCAGGAGGTTTGGTAGAGATATCATACAGAACCCTATTGATTCCTTTCACCTGGTTCAAAATATCCTGACTCGCCTCACGCAATAACTGCCCTGGTAACTCCACCCATTCAGCGGTCATTGCATCTTCGGAAATAACCGCACGTAAATTTGTAGCCCACTCATAGCTCCGTTCATCCCCTTTCACCCCAACTGTCTTTACTGGAATCAAACCGGCGTAAGCCTGCCACACTCGGTCATACCATCCATGCTCCTTCAATTTCCCGATGAAAATCGCGTCACATTCTCGGATGATATCCAATCGCTCTCGGTCAACAGCACCTGGACACCTCACCGCCAAGCCTGGCCCCGGAAACGGGTGGCGCCCAAGAATATCAGGAGCGATTCCCAAAGCTGCCCCCAATTCCCTAACTTCATCTTTAAACAACTCCGCCAATGGTTCCAAAACTTTCCCTTGTTCCTGCAACTCCAAGATCTTTGGCACTCGATTATGATGAGTCTTGATCACCGAGGCCTTAGATTTCTCATTCGATGCACTCTCAATCACATCAGGATACAACGTGCCCTGAGCCAATATTTCCGCATCCCCCACCGCTGTCCAAAAAACATCAATAAATAAATTACCAATGATTTTCCTCTTCTCCTCAGGGTCTTCCTTTCCGGCAAGAGCATCTAAAAAGATCTCCGACGCATCCACCGTCTCTATCTCCACCCCCATTCGATGAAAATTATTTTGAACCGCAATCGCCTCATCTTTCCTCAACAAACCATTATCCACAAAGATTGCCCGAACATTGACGCCCGCCTCATTCAAAAGCACCGCCAGAACAGTACTATCTACCCCGCCACTCACACCACATACGACCTGCTTATCACCCACCTCACCCTTAATCCCTTCGATCAATTCCCTCTTAAAATCTTCAATATGAAATTCCTGCAACGTATCGGCCTGAAGCAAAAAGTTATTCAATATCCTCATTCCCTCGTGCGAATGCGTGACTTCTGGATGAAACTGAATCCCATAAAATCCTCCAGGCCAGCGTAAACTCACCGGTGTTCCATGTTGATTCGTCGCAATCACCTCCGCTTCTGGGTGTAGATCTCTAACAGTATCCGAATGACTCATCCACACCTGCGACTCATTGGAAACCCCCTCATACAAATCATTCCCACAGATAGGCTTCAGGGCTGCTGGACCATATTCACGCTTCGTGCTGGCTTCCACGGAACCCCCAAATTTGATGTTTAAGAGCTGCATGCCATAACACACACCCAACACTGGAACCTGAAATTCTTTTAATCGCTCAAAATCAATATCAGGGGCATCTTCCTCACTCGTACTCTTCGGTCCTCCCGATAGAATAATCGCCCCAGGTTCACCAATCTTCCCCAATTCCTCGGGGGCATACAACTTAGCGTAATATCCTAGCTCCCGTACCCGACGCACAATCAATTGGGTATACTGCGAACCAAAATCCAAAACCGCCACATGTCTCAATTCCTTCATCACTCAAAATATATTCGTTAACCTAGACTCCAGACTACGAAACAGGTTGGTAGTTCGTCGGCTCTTCCGTAATCGTAATATCATGAGCATGACTCTCACGTAATCCGCCCGGAGTAATCCTCACAAACTCTGCTTTTTCCCTCAGTTCCCTCAAATCTTTTGCTCCAACATACCCCATTCCAGACCTCAAACCACCCATCAACTGAAAAACAACATCCGCTAAAGGTCCTTTATAGGGAACTCGCCCCTCTACCCCTTCTGCAACCAATTTGCCGCTCGAATTCTGACCGTACCGATCTCCCGCTCCTTTTCTCATCGCACCAATCGACCCCATTCCTCGATAGGTCTTAAATCTCCGCCCCTGCGAATGCACGGTCTGGCCTGGACTCTCGCGAGTTCCAGCTAACAAAGACCCCAGCATCACTAAATCCGCACCTGCGGCCAAAGCCTTAGTAATGTCTCCCGAATACCGAATCCCACCATCCGCAATCACTTTCACCCCCCTCTCATGCGCTGCTCGTGCCACATTTTGCACCGCCGTAAACTGGGGCATCCCAACCCCAGAAATAACTCTCGTTGTACAGATCGACCCTGGCCCAACTCCCACTTTCAAACAACTAGCTCCAGCCTCGATCAAATCAATCGCCCCTCTTTCTGTCACCACATTTCCTGCCACCACGGGAACATCACCCAGCTCACGCAATCTCCCAATCACCTCCATCACTCGAGATGTGTGCCCCGTCGCAGCATCAATGAACAACGCATCGGCACCCGCTTCGATCAAAGCCTTAGCTCGATCCAAAAACTCAGGCCCTGGTCCCACCGCCGCTCCACAACGTAATTGGCCATTCGGGTCTTTCGCAGCACTAGTAAAAGTAATCCTCTTTTCAATATCAGCCCCCGTAATAAGCCCCGCTAAAGTTCCGTCCTGATTCACAAGAGGCAATTTTTCAATTCGATTCTCATAGAGAATCCTTCGTGCTTCCGTTTGACCCATCTCAGCCGGAGCCGTCACCAAACTATCCATGGGAGTCATCACATCCTCAACCAGAGCCCCATCACTTGGAATGTGCCTCAAATCCCTTCCCGTAACCATTCCCTCCAACTTTCCATGTTCGTCCACCACCGGGAAACCTGAAAACCCCTCCCGTGCCATGATCTCCCTCACTTCAGCCACCGTATACTCTCTCCGAACCGTCATTGGGTCGTGAATCACCGCATTTTCAGAACGCTTGACCTTAGCAACCATCGATGCCTGCTCATCAATTGGGCATGCCCGATGGATCACCGAAATCCCCCCTTCCCTCGCCAATGAAATTGCCAATTCAGTTTCTGAAACCGTATCCATCGCCGCCGAAACGATCGGAATGTTGATCTGTATGCCGTCGCAGAGTTCGGTAGAAACATCAGCCTCAGCAGGCACCAGATCGCTTAATCCCGGCTGCAAAAGGACATCATCAAAAGAAAGGGCCAAAGACGGTTCCGCCATGAGAGAGTCAAAAAAAATCCCCCGACGAAAGCAAGCGTCATTCGCTCGAATTCAAAAAGAAAAGAGCCAGCAAACAGCTCATCGCTGCCCGCTGGCTCTTCAAAAATTTCAATCGCAATCAGTCCAAGAACACGATCTTCCCCGGCTCCCCCTTTGCCTCCCGCTCTGCTTGAGCTTGTTTCTCGTGCTGCTCTGGCGAACACGAAGAATCAATCGGAGCATCTGGACTCTCCTCACTTGCCTCCACCAGCCCCTTCTCGATCAAAAAAGCCTCGACCTCTTCACCACTTACATCTGCCAACATTTCCCCATTCACCACCACACACGGACTCAACGGCTGCCCCGATTTTTGCTCCATCTCCCAACGAAACGCAGGATTCTTAATGATATCCTTCTCCTCAAAGGACAAATCATACTTACGCATGATCGCCCGAACTCCCTCACTCCAACCACAAAAGGTCTTCAGGTAAGCCGTGATCTCCAAATTTTCGCTGCCCATGGTGGCCATTATACCCCACCAGCCCCCGTATGCAACCCCCTCCCATAACATCAATACCACAAGCAGCCCATCAGCTCAAAAGCACACCCCAAACAAGCCACCGAAACTACCCCTTCAAAAATTCTCAAATTCATCTATCTTTCGTCCTGTGTCGATTCGTCCAGTCACCATCTTGATTCTTCTCATCACTTCCGTTTTTGCTCAAAAAAACGGACCCAAGATTCAGGTCAACAAACACCTTCCCGATCCCTTTAAGCTCCAAAAACGAACCGTCTACCCCTGGAAAAAGAACATTACCGCCACCGTTTTTTGGATTGGAGAAACCCCCACCCCTCGCAACCCAACCCCCAATCACAAATCATCATGGGATCAAAAATGGCAACAAAACTACGGAGGCTTTGACAATCCTGACCCCAAAGCCCGCAGCGGCTATCTCCCCAAAGCTTTCACCCCCAAACTCAACCCATTTTACATCGCTCTCCCCTACAACGATTGCATCAACCACAAACACCACAAACCAGAAGCTTCCCGAGTCATACCCTGGTGGAAAAGAACAGTTGTCACTCCAGGAAAAAGCGTCTGCAAAGGCCGATGGGTTCAAATCTATTGCCCGAAGACCAAAAAAATCTGCTACGCCCAATGGGAAGACTGTGGCCCTTTCACCACGACCGACTTCAATTACGTCTTCGGAAAAAGCCGTCCAAAAAACAAAAAAAATCAAGGCGCCGGGATCGACCTCTCCCCAGCCGTCCGAGACTATCTCAAAATCGGAAACAAAGCCGTTGTTCACTGGAGATTCATTGAAATGTCACGCATTCCCGCTGGCCCCTGGACCAAACTTGGAACGAATAATCCCTTCGTCAATAAAAAGGTCGACTACGACCGAGCCGAGCGACGTCGCTACATTAAATACCTCGAGCACCTTCACGAAATCCAACGACGAAACAAGCGACGCCAATAAACCAAAGACGACTCTACTGACTTAGACAGAGGCGATAATACCTCTCTCCTCCATCTCTGAGCGGAAACGAATAAATCGCATCTAAGTTGGGGTCCAAACCATCAGCGACAACCACATCCCAATCCAACAAGTCTCCCGAAGACTCGATGCGATACAACGCACCAACCGGAGCCCTCCACCCCAATGTGACCAGACCTTCCTCCAAATGAACCGTGACAGAAACAATCTCCACCTCAGGCTCCACCTCAAATAATTGGAACTCAGCCATCTGCATCACATCCACCACCTCTCTCCCCCCACGAACTCCACGCACCACAAACGTATAGGACAAATACTCTTCGGAATTCTCAAAATAAACCCTCGGTAATTCAGCACCCCGACGATCCATCAACTGAAGCGCACCTGCTTCAATCATTTCCCAGGTCTCATCCAGCCCCTGACTATGATTTCCCGACTCAATAATGTCATTTGTTCCATACAACTCCCAAGCAACTGGATCCCCATTTGGCTCATCATCCGCTGTCACCACTCGAAATGACCCAACCACAGTAGGTCCCACCGAAGGAGTCACAATGAACCCGCTATTTAAATGACCTCGATTGGTATACTTGGTCTTCACGTCCCCATCAAAAAGATTCTCAACACTCTCCCCAACAGGAGAAACACTCGCCGCCTCAAGGTCATGAACCGCCAAAATCTGATCTCCACTACCAATCACCTCACGCCCCCGCCCAGAAAATCTATCCCACCCTCTAATTTCCCCGACATCAACTGGTAGCCCCATTCCCCCTCGAACCTCCAAAAACAAAAATTTATAGGAACGAAATTCCTCAAAATTCAAAATCGAAAAAATCCCATCTTCTGCCTCCCTCTCGCAGGGCAAATCGACCGGAGTCTGAACCAAAAACTTCCAATCCTCCTCTCGACCTCGTGAATGATTCACCGATTCCAAATCATCATTAGTCCCGTAAACCGCAACCAAAGTAGGATCCGACAACACATTTCCAGCTCCCGTCGTGAGTTGAAAACTCCTCAACCTTACCGCTCCAGACCGCGGTGTTACAATCAATCCCGATCCCCTCCCACCCCGATTCACGTAACTGGTAGAACTCTTCCCATCAATCACGGACTCCGGCCCTTCATTCGCTAAACAAAAGCTTCGACTCAAATCCTCATCAATCGACAACACAAAATCGGATGGTCGAATAACCCCCTCACCAGCAGAGCTCACAACCGAACAAAATAGCGCGCCCAAAAGACAACCAATCTTAACCCTCACTTTCACAATATCACACTCTTGCAAACTGACTTGCCCATTGGCAAGTACGGCATAGCCTAAAATCGGCATGAAAATCAAAAACCTCTCTCTAACAACCCTTTTCGCCTTGATGAACCCAGCCTCGGGTTCCTCAGACTTCTTAGCTCGCCCCGAGTCACGATCACCCCTCGTTGAACGCCCAGCTAGTCTGGCCTATCAAGGAACATTCCTTGGCTCCGATGTCACATGGCAGCAAGGATCACTCAAAGTCCCTCTTCCATTCACAACGAAACTCACAAAAAACCTGACCCTGCGCCACAACCTTTCCTACCAGCTCACCGAAATTGACCACAATTTCCAATCATTCTTCCCAGCGAATCTTGACCTCCATCGGTTCTCAATCTCAAGCTCCCTCACCTACAATCTCCCCTCCTCCTCTTGGTCATTTTTCGGAAACTTCTCCCGCGATCTCTCATCAGATCTCACTTCAATCAACTCAGACGACCTTCAAATCTCAGCTCGACTCGCCGCAGCCTATCAGTTCTCCAACAAATTTTCCCTCAATTTTGGCATTTCCAGAAATACCAACTTTGGAGAAGCCCGCTACCTTCCTTCTCTAGGCTTCAAATGGACCCCTAATGACCAGTGGGCCCTTTCTCTCTACGGTCCTTTTCTCACCCTCTCTCATCGCCCGACCGATAACCTCATCGTCCGCGCCCAAGCGTTCCCCTCAGGTGGGAACTGGAATATCGAACAAAATGACAAATCCCTAGATTTAGGCCTTCGCAGCTACAATGTTGGCGTTTCCCTCGAATACAAACTCCGGAATGGCCTATGGCTCTCGGCCTTCGCAGGAACTTCTCTGCTCAATCAATTGCAAATCGAAGACAATGGACGAACAATAGCCGAAGAAAACCTCAACACCGGCTTCACCACCCGCATCTCACTCAAACTTTACGAATGGTAACCATGCAAGCCCCCATCATTATCACTCAAGGTGACCCCGCCGGGGTCGGCCCAGAACTCACCCTGAAATTACTCCAAAACCCTCCCTGCACGCACCTCAAAGTAGCCGCCTGCCCCGATCTACTGAAGAAAGTAGCAACCACCCTAAACCTTCCCATTCCGGACAACGACCAAATCATCCCCATTCCCCTTCAACAACCAATCCAAGCCGGCAAGATCTCCGCCGCTGCCGGAGCGCATTCCTACGCCTGCCTCGAACATGCCGTCGAAGGAGCCCTTCACGGCACCTACTCAGCTGTCGTCACCAACCCCATCCACAAAGAAGCATGGCACCTCGCGGGCATCCCCTTCCCAGCCCACACCGAATACCTGGTCGAAAAAACCTCGACCTTATCCCACGCCATGATGCTCACGTCGGACGAAATCACCTGCTCTCTCGTCACCACACACGTCCCTCTTCAGCAAGTTCCAAGCCTCCTCGAAAAAGAACGTATTCTCGAAGTCATTCGCCTCACCAATCAAGCCATGTCAGCAATTCACCAGCGCCCAGCGCGTCTTGCCATGCCCGGGCTCAACCCACACGCGGGCGAAGGAGGCATCTTTGGTCATGAAGAAATTGATCTCATCATCCCCACACTCGAAATCGCTCGAGCAGAAGGCATCGACATCGTCGGTCCCCTTTCGCCAGATACCGCCTTTCTTCCAACTATCCGCCAAAACATCGATGCCTACATCTGCCTCTACCACGACCAAGGCCTCATCCCTCTGAAAACTCTCGCCTTCGACCTCGGGGTCAACATAACCCTTGGGCTCCCGATCATTCGAACCTCCGTCGATCACGGAACCGCCTTCGACATCGCAAGAAAAGGCACCGCCTCTGTCACCTCCCTGATCGAAGCCACCAAACTCGCTCAGCGACTCACAAAGCCATCGAATACATAATCACCAGCCTGCTTCAGCCAAATTCATTCATCGAAGCTAATATTCAAGAGGGATCAATTAAGAACAATCATTCAAAAAATTAGCCATTTTTATGATTTTGATCCTACGCTCGGGCCAGTAACGTCCGCGCCGTGATCTCTCAGCAGGTTGCCGAATGGCTCGAAATTCTCTGGGAAGCTGTCTGCATTCGGGCAGCCCGCCCCATCGCAGGCATCTTGCTCGACCAAAATGGGATTCAAAACGTCGCCTCGTCCGCCTTCAAAGAATTTTTCGCCAAAGATGAACACGTCGAGCCCAATCTCGAATCAATGCTCCGAATCATCGCCCGGCCAACTCAAAGAATCGCTCTGAACCACGTCGCAAAAACTCGATCGGAAACTTCAAACCAAGAACTTCATCGAGATCTCAAAAAAGCTCGCTGGGAAACCAACCCCAATATCGTCAAACGAGATTCAGAAGGCACTCTAACAGCCCCCGAATGGACAACAGCCGAACCAATCCTATGGAATCGCGCCACACCGATCTATTTCCGCCTAGTGCGCTGTCATGACTTAGATTTCGGGTAGAGTGATTTCAGTTTTACTC
>JAHDGN010000552.1 GCA_020627645.1 Akkermansiaceae bacterium | reverse complement strand
AATACTTTACGCCGCAAGCGGCGGGGAATCAGACCCAAAGAGATTGAAAAATTCAACGAGTTTGTCGTAGGCGTCACCGTAAGCCCACGAATGACTGATGAAGAGGCGATAGTTTGTTAATGTTGGCATAGTGCGGTTTCGTTCGATTTGTGAAATTTTTTGCTATAACGTTCAGGATGTGGCGCCAGATACATGACACCTAATGACTCTTGAATAGCAAAACTTTCTCACCGAAGCAAGAAAGCCTCCGAAAACTCTAACGCTGTATCTGGTTGCCACCATCCGCTTGTTGAACAGAGCCGCTTTGCGGCGAATGTTCTCATTCGAAAATTGAAAGATTGAAGTGACTCCTCCATCTTCCTGAGTGGTATGAAAAAAACAAAAACATGAATCGGTCACTTCCCAAAAATGGTATCAAGAATTCTCACGTTTTGTCCAACTCAAAGGACTTCGTGAACGCTCCTCCAAAACCTACCTCGGCTGGATCAAACAACTTGCCGCTTACTATCCTGACCACCACCTCCCCACCTTAAAGAGTTCAACCGTTCTCGATTTCCTGATCCACCTTCAAACAGAGCGAAAACTCAGGCCCAGCACCCTCAATCAGGCCGTCTGCGCCCTACGCACTTTCTACCGAGACCACCTCGGATTCCGCTGGAAAATTTGGTCTAAAATCAAAATCCAACGTGACGAACCTCTCCCCCAAATTCTCTCCCGCGACGAAGTCGCACTCCTCCTCAACACCTTTCATGACGGCCGATACCGAGCCTACTTCACCCTCGTCTACCATTGTGGTCTCCGCATGTCCGAAGCCCTTCAAATTCACCCCCGTGACATCGATGGCACACGACTCACCCTCAGAGTTTGTCACGCCAAAGGTGGCAAACAACGAGAAGTCCCACTCTCCCCAGAACTCCTCACTCGCCTACGCGACTTCTGGAAATGGCACCGTAATCCTAACTGGCTCTTTCCCGCTCCAGGACGCGCCTGGAAATCATCCGGCATCTCCATCAAACAAGCTCTTCACGACAGCAAAAAATCAATGAGCAAAGCCAGCGTCTGGGCCGTCCTCAAAATCGCCCTAGCCGAATCTGGACTCACTAAAAACACCATAAAATCAACATCCATACCCTACGCCACTGCTTTGCCACCCACCTCCTAGATGCCGGTGTCAGCGTCAGACAAGTTTCCGCTTACCTCGGACATCGCTCCTTAAAACCCACCATGGTCTACCTCCATCTCACCGAAGTCAGCGAAACCCAAGCTCGCCAAGCCATCACCACCTTACCACTTCCTCGCAAATCATAGAGCCACCCAGACATTCTCGTGGCCCTCACCCTCGCAGACCTTCTGCGACAGCACTGGGCTGATTTTGCCCTCGCTTACCGCAGTCAACTCACCGGCGTCCACTACCGGGCAATGCGGCGCGCCCTCGCGTGCCGCACTCCTGAGCTCGGAGCGCACCTCTACCAATGCTCCAACAAAACATGCGGAAAACACCACTACGCCTACCACTCCTGCAACCACCGCAACTGCACCCAATGTGGGGCTCGCAACCAACAACTCTGGACCGCCAAACAAGAAGCAAAGCTTCTCCACGTTCCTTACT
>JAHDGN010000551.1 GCA_020627645.1 Akkermansiaceae bacterium | reverse complement strand
TGTGTACTGTTAGCAATATTAATAATTAAGATGACTTAATAACTCAAGCCAAGAGTTTGTCTCTGCCTCGCGCGAAAACAAGCCCAACCTCTCCTTCGCCTCGGCCACCCACTCCTTTAAATCAACGTTTCCAGTCACGATTTCGCCCAAAACCACCTCTAAATCAGCCTCTTCAAAATAACCGGAATACCCCTCACCTAACAGCCCAATATTCCCCGGAATTTTGCTCGCGAGAACCGGAACCCCGAGAGTCATCGCCTCCAAAATCGCATTCGAGGCTCCCTCTGCCAGCGAGCTATTCACCGTCAACCACCCCGCAGCACACAACCTCACCCCCTCATTTCTTGGCAATCCCCCCCACCATCGGTATCTCGAATCCCTCTTCTCCCACTCTCGCGCCAACCGCTCCGAATCCCCCCCCAAAGCTTCCCCAATCTGCCACACCCTCACCTCCTCCCACTCCGGATGCTTGGAGACAGCTTCAATAGTAGCAAAGGGACGCTTCACTGGCCTCAAATGTCCCAACACCGAAATGACCATTTTTTCCTCCGTCCTCACCTCTCCCAACTCAAACGGCTCCAGGCTCTTCCGGATCACCACCACCTTCTCCCTCACCTCCGCAGGCAACACCTCAATCGCAGATTCAGTCATCACCACAATCCGATCCACCAAACCCAACACCTGATGCCCTATCCTTGAACCACCTGGTAACATCTCATACAAGTCTGTCCCCGTCAGCAAACTCACCACCTTCCCACGAGGAAATGCTTCCTTGAACCTGAATACCCCTTCGGCCCCCTTCACCGCATGCAACGCAATCAAGACGTCTGCCTCTTCCCCGTCCCACAAATAACTGACCCTCGCTTCCAAACCAGCCTCAACCAACAAACTCGCAATTCTCCGAGCTGTCACCACATTCCCCTTCAACATCTCCAAGGGATATGGCGATGCCACACAAACCCTCATCACCCCGGCACCACATCATAACCATCCTTCCCATCCTTCACCACCCACCCCATCCCCGCCAGCTCGTCACGAAACCGATCCGACGCCTCCCAGTCTTTCGCCTGCTTCGCCTCCCATCTCAATCTCGCCAACTTCGCCACCTCTTCCGGAACCTCAACCGCCTCCACTTCGGGTAAAACAATCCCCAACGCCGCCAAAATCGAATAAAACCCAAACCAATCCGCCTCAGACTCAGCGCCCTTCAAATTACCAAACAGCTCACCCAAAGCCCCTGCCGTATTCAAGTCATCCCTCAACTTCTCCATCGCTCCAACAAACACACCCAAATCTCCCCCACGACAAAGATCCTCATAATGAGGCTGCGCTCGCCCCTCCGCCGCTTTCGCCAACTTAGCCAAAGCCTCCCGGGCCGCCCCCAACGAATCCATCGTGAAGTTCAATTGCTTCCGATAACTCCCCCCGATCAACACATACCTCACCTCCATCGCCGACCACCCATCCTCCGCCAAATCACTCAACGTATACAACGTCCCACTCGATTTCGCCATCTTCTTCCCTTTCACCAGCAAATGAGTCGAATGAAACCAATGCCGCGCAAACTCCCCTCCACACGAACACCTAGACTGCGCTAACTCATTCTCTTGATGCG
>JAHDGN010000091.1 GCA_020627645.1 Akkermansiaceae bacterium | reverse complement strand
AGAGAACGTCTGAGGATTGTTGGTCGGATTCCTGGGCCAGGCAGACGGGGTGCAGGAGGGCAAGAATGAGAGACGAGTATTTCATTTTTCGTAAATTGGAAGTAGTCGATAATTTAGAGCAAGTGAAAGGAGGGAAGCGGCGGTGTTGAAGGTGGGGCCAGCCATGCCTCCCGAAGGAAAAGAGCCGTCATTTGCTTGGATGGAGCTGAGGTAGCGTATGTTACGTTTATTCCACTGCTCAAAGAGGTCTTCGTTCGTGTGGAAAAAGGCCTGGGAGGCGTAATACTTGTAGTAGAACGGAGCTTTATCATCCATGTAGTTGATGTTCTGCCCCAAGTAGGCCTGAGTTTTTTTGAACCCAGGAGTTTCGTGGCCTTTGGCAAGGGCTTCACAAAGTTGTCCAATTGCGGTGAAGGTATTTCGCTTACGTCCAAATCCAGGGGTGTATGAGTATACGCCTTTAGCATCGCGACATTTTCGCATGAACTTCAGTCCCTTGGATAGGGCCTCATCGGGAACTGGAATACCAGCGTTGCGAGCGGCATATAGGGAAACGAGAACACATCCGGCAATTGACGTATCCGAGGTGGTTCCACCTGGATCGTAGCGCCAACCACCCATGGGATTCGAGGCCTGGGCGTCGAGGCTGAGTTTGACTGCCTTCTTGAGTGCTGTGCCGACACGAGGGTCCCGGCACATGCCGTAGCATTCGGCTAGGGCGAGGGTGGCGAACCCGTGATTATACATGCTCCCCCTGCCAGCCTTGTTCACCAAGAAGCCATCGCTTTGGCGCTGATGTTTGATCATGTAGTTGATCGAGCGTTTGATGTTTTTGCTGTAGGGGCCAAAGTTTGGGTCTTCTCCGTGAGCGAGGAAAGCCATGATGGCAAGTCCGATGACTCCGGTGCTAGCGCCGTATCCTTGGTCTGACCAAGAGCCGTCCTCTTTTTGGCTAGTAGCGAGGTATCGAAGCCCTTTTTTGTACACGTTCTCAACAGTTGGCGGAATTGGTTTGTCAGGACGTTTTTGAAGTGCCTGAGCGTTTGCCAATTGGGCCAATGAAGCAATTAAGAGGATGGAGCGAACAATCATTTTTATTTTGGATTAGGATGAGGTGTTGGCGTTTTATTTAGGAATCCCTGGTGTGCCAGACACCAGGGTAGATGGTTAGAGGGGTGGGGGATTATTTTTCATAGATGGGAAGGAGGCGGTAGTTCAGGGCAAGAGAAAGGAGGGCGCTGGATGTGTTGAAGGCTTCTCCTTTTCCTCTTCCGGGGAATGAGCCGTTAGCGGCTTGGATGGCGGAAAGGTAGCGGGTGTTTTTATCGTTCCAGGTGTTGAAGAGTTCTTCGTCGGTATGGAATAGGGCTTGGGACATGTAATATTCGAAGTAGTAGGGGTAATTCTTCTCGCGATAGTTGAGTTTTTTGCCTAGATAGGTGGAGGTTTTTTTAAAGCCTGGGGTTTCGTGTCCTTTGGCTAAAGCTTCGCAAAGCTGTCCGATGGCAGTGAGTGTTTCACGTCCACCGCTGCGAGGTTGGTAGCCGAATGAACCGTCGTTGCCGCGGCAAGAGCGCATGTAGGTCAGACCTTTCTTGAGGGCATCGTCGGGAACAGGGATGCCAGCATTCCGGGCTGCGTAAAGGGAGACAAGAACGCAACCGACGACGGAAGAATCTGCCGAGCTAGATTCCGGGCCGTAGCGCCATCCTCCGTGGGGGTTGCCAGCTTGAGCATCGAGGCTGAGTTTGACTGCTTTTTTGAGTGCTGTTCCGACACGTGGGTCGCGGTACATTCCGTAGCATTCGGCTAAGGCCAGAGTGGCAAACCCGTGGCTATACATACTTCCTCTCCCATCTCCGGCAAAGTAGCCGTCACTTTCACGTTGTTTGGAGATGATATAGTCGACCGCTTTTTTGATGTTTTTGCTGTAGGGGCCAAAATTGGGGTCTTCGCCATGAGCGAGGAACGCCATGACGGCAAGACCAACTACTCCAGGTGTTCCACCGTAGCCTGAGTCACTCCAGGCGCCATTTTCTTTTTGGCTATCTGCGAGGTATCTCAGCCCTCTTTGGTAGATATTTTCAACAGCTGGAGGGATTGGTTTTTCCCCGCGTTTGATGATGCCTTGTGGGAGGGCGAGTTGGGTTAGACAAGTGGCAATGAGGATGGAGCGTAGAAGCATATTTTTATTTGGTTGATGGGGGGAGCCCAAGATTCCCAAGGGAGAATCCCAGGCTTTCTTTGATTTGGGACTATTTGGCTTTTTGGTTGTATCCCTCGATCGCTTTGAGGAATTCGGCAGGAAGGCCAGCTCCTGCTGCGCCATCGGCACGTTTGATTCTGCGCTGTAGTTTCGTGCTTCCAGCACCGGAGGTGGCACCTCTTTTGGATTTGCTGGTGGGTGTTCCTTCGGAGTCTTTCCCTCGTCCGGGTTGGTTTCCTTCCCCTGGTCCAGGAGCTCTGCCGAGCATCTTTCTAAGCATCTGAAGCATGGGACCCATGCCTTGTCCGCTGCCCTGTCACTGGGACTTCTCTTTAGCAGCTTCGAAGATTTTTTCGATGATTTCGGTTTCGGTTGTGATGGTCTCGATTCCGGTATTGCCCTCTTCAAGGTTGTCGGTGGCATTTGCCATCAATACTTCAACCTCCATGAGGAGTTCGACTACCTTTGGGTTTGTTTGCTCGATGATGAGCTCGATGACATTGGATGCTTGTTTATCCTGTTCGATTGAGAGTTGATCAGACTTTTCAAGGTGAGTTGCTTCGGGATCAACCGTCGTTTTTTCGACGGCTTTTTTGTCGGATTTGGTGGCCGGTTCTTTCGCTGTCACGATGAGTGACGAGGCTAGAAGAATGGCGGTGATGGTTTTTTTCATGGTCGTTGTTGGGTTGAGATTTAGTTGTTCTTGTTTTCGGCTTTTCCTTTTTTGAGTTCGAGAGCTCGGCGAAGTTGTTCGAGCGAGCGGGTGCGAGATCTGATGTCCTGTTCGGCACGGACCATCTTCATGACTTTGAGCATGAATTCGAAATCTTCATCTTCTTGGCTGCCACCGCCGCCGCCGCCACCACCGCCACCACCGTCTTCATCTTGGCTGCCTTCCAGGAGTTTTGCCCATTCGTTTAGGGTTTCGGCGTGTTCAGAGGCAAATTTTTGGGATTGAAAGGATTTAGCAACATCTGGGGAGAGTATTTGGCGAAGTTCTTCTAATTTTTCGTCAATTCTAGTCTCGTTCATGTGCTCGAAAACTTTTCCGTGTTCTTCTTTCTGGGTTCTTGAGAAGAAACTGCCGAGTTCTTCTTTGATCCAGCGGACTTCAGTGGTGATTTCTTTTTGTTGATTCTCGAGATCAGAAAGGGTTCGTTTGTGAGTTGGATCTAGATTTCCAGCGGCTTCTTTCGCTCCCGTAATATAGTCAGCTTTGGGAGATAAGCTTCCGAGCATTGCTTCTCTGAGGGTGGATACGATTCGGTCTTCGCCTCGAGCTGCCTCCTTCAACCGGTTGACGAAGGTGGCCGCTTCGAAGTCTTCGCTTGCTTTATTTGCTTTCTCGATGGTTTCACGCATCTTTTCGATGGCATCTTTTTGTTTTTCGATCGCCTCTTTGAGATCTTTCTTGGATTTCTCTGGGGTTGATTTGCTGCTCTGGGCGTCGCTTAGTTTTTGTTCGACTTCAGGGAGATCTTGCTCCGCGAGTTCTTGGAGATTTTTCATGGTGTCAGCCATTTTCTTCATGGACTCTTTCGGGATGTCCTCGTTGCGAGCAGCTTCCTGGAAGAGTTCTTCCATTTTCTCTTTGAGGTCCTTGGCCCTTTCCTTGTTTTCAGCTTCGCGGGCTTCGCTTTCAGCGAGTTCTTTTCTAGACTCTGGGGTCTGGAGTGCTTCGGGTGTTTTGAACTGGTCAAGCCGTTCGTTGGCGTCGAGGTTTTCGAGCTCTCTTCGAGTGATGTCTTCTAGTTTTGAGATGAGCCGATCGAAATCATTTTTGATCATCTCGGAGTGTTGCTCTTTGGTGAGGATGGTGAGAATGATGGGTTCGGAGTAGACTGGTCCACGCTCTGGCTTGTAGTCGATCGCGTAAGAGCGGAGGTAGATGGTTTGGGGGGAGATGCCGTATTCCTTGTGGGAAAAGCTGATTTCTTTGGTGAGCCGCGATGATGAGGGAGATCCCAGTTCGAAGGGGACTGAGCCGGCGGCTGGTTTTCCGGTAGATCCGGAGTGGAGTTCTCCTCGCCACTCTAGTCCGATCTCTTGGAGCCCAAAATCATCCTCGGCAGAGATTTCGAATTCGATCGCTTTGCCATCAAGAATCATCAGGTTTCGGTCGACTCCACGTGTGTATGGATTTGGTTTGAGGTCGGTGAGGGACGTGACGGAAAGGTTGAAGGTGGCCTCGCTATCGAGTCCATTGACGTCGGTCCAATCAAAGGGGATTTTTGCATTATGGCTCGCTAGCGTGAAAGGCGAGGAAGTGGCTTGGTTTCCATTGATTGCCATTCTGAGCGGAGATGGTTGGGGGAGCGGTTCTTTTTCAGGTTCCTCTCCTTCTTTGGGTTCTCCGTCGGTTTTGTCGGACGTTGATTCTCCAGTGGTTTCGGCCAGGGGGGGATTTGGGTCGAGAGGGGTTTCTTTTTCCACAGGAATGAGGGTGGAGCTGATTTTGGAGAGATCTCGGTCGAAGGTGCCGGTTAGCTCAATTTTGCTGCCTTCAACCGCGGAGAGGGCTCCTGTGCGGATGTCGATGTTTCGAGGGGGGAGTTGTAGATAATCAGGGAGCGTTACGACGGCGTCAAATCCAGTCACTTCGGGGCGAGTGAGAGGTTTGATCGTGACGCGGTGTTTGGTGTCGCCTGCTTTGATGGTGACATCGCTTTGAACCTCTTGTCCTTTAAAATCGAAGGTATACGAGGTGTTTTCGGCTAGCCCTGATGTGATGGGAGTTTGGTCACCGTATTGAGCCGAGGCAGTTTCAGGTCTGCGGTCGGTTTGCTCACTGAGAGGTGCGGTGATTGAGAATGGTTCTCCGAGTGGGACGACCATTGGATTGGGGATTTTTTCGGTGTCGAGTTGAGTGAACGTGTAGTGATTGACGTTAGAAAACGGATTGATCCAGCGCTGGAAGGCATTCGAGCCGGCTTTAGGGGCGAGAGCGAATCCGGCAGTGATGGCGGCTCCGACGACTCCGAGGCCGAGGGCGAGTTTCCGGTTTCGAGAGCCTGGGAGGGCTTCTGTCATGTCTCGCTTCGCTGCTTGGTTGGCAACATGGACCATTGCTGCCTGGCGCAGTTCGTCGGAAAAGACTTCCTCTGATTGTTTTTGATCTTGGAGTTCGACGACACCGACGAGTCGGTCACCGAGCTTGGGGAATTTTTTGGCGATGAGTCGGGCAAGTTGAACTTCGCGTTTGTGCCCATAGACCCAGCGGCGAACCCAGTAGGGAGCGAATAGGACGGCGAGTGAGGTTCCCGCAAGAAGGATGACGAGACGGACGGTAGGTGGCATTTCATCGATTCGCTCGATGGCGAAGACAATGAGAAAGGAGGTGATCAGTCCAAAGAGGCCTGCTAAGATGGCCTCGGTGATCTTAATGCGCCACAGGGATTTCTGAAAGCCAGCGAGTTGCTTCTGAAGTTCCTCTGGGATGGGGGTGGTGTTGTCTTTGGAATTGCGATTCATCGTTCGTTGGGATTGGTGTTTAGGCGGTTTTTTCCTGGTCGTTCAATAAGGATTGCAGCGGTTACGTGATGCTGCGAGTCGAAATTTCGTCATTTCTCCTACCTCTTAACGTATCAATACCAATAATTTGTGCATTTTTTGGCTAGCGAATAAGGTTTCTTAATGGTAAATAATCCTTAACTATCAACCCCTGCAGATGATTGAATTTCCAAGAGACCGCCAGCAAACAATTCCAGAGAGTGCCGTGAAGATTGTAGGTTTAGGGGGGGCTGGGTCGAATATGTTGGACCGGGTTGCCTTGGATGGAATTGAGGGAGCTGAAATGTTGTCTCTGAATTCAGACGTTCGAACTTTGTCGAGTACGGTTGCTGGGGAGAAGATTCAGTTGGGTCGTAATTTGACGAAAGGATTGGGGGCTGGGGGAGATCCGGAATTGGGGGAGAAGGCCATTTTGGAGGCTGAAAATGAGGTTCGAGATGCGTTACGTGATCGGCAGATTGTTTTTGTTTGTGTTGGTTTGGGGGGAGGAACGGGTTCGGGAGCTGCTCCAATCTTGGTTCGTTTGGCCAGGGAGGCTGGTGCTTTTGTGGTCGTTTTCGCCACGATGCCGTTTGCTTTTGAGGGGCGGCGAAGAAGGGTTCAGGCGGAGGAGTCGTTGAATCAGCTGGCAGTGTTGGCGAATGCATTGGTGACTTTTGATAATGGGAGGATGGGGGAGTTGGTTTTGCCTAAACAGGGTGTTCACGAGGCCTTTTCAGCGGCGGATCGGATGATTTCTGACAGTATTACAGCTGTGGCCCGATTGGTGTTGAGACCTGGATTAATCAATGTGGGATTGGATGAACTGATGTCGGCATTGAAGACGACGAGGTCACGTTGTCTGTTTGGTTCTGGAATGGGGAGAGGGGAGAATCGGGCTCAAGGAGCCCTCAAATCTGCGTTAAGCAGTCCTTTGTTGGATCGTGGTTCGTTGTTGAAAGATGCGACCACGGTCTTGGTGCATGTTTGTGGAGGTGAGGATATGACCTTGTATGAGGTGGAGTTGTTGATGGAGGGGCTGACGAAACATATTCCTGAGGAAGCTCACTTGCTATTTGGAGCTGCGACAGATCGGAATATGAAAGATGCCCTGAGTGTGACTGTCATTAGTGCTTTGCCTGAAGAGAGGTTGCAGATGGTTGTTGGGGAGGAGAGGGAAGAGGTTGTCGTTGAGGATGCGCTTCAGGCTGAGGTCGTTTGGAAGGAAGACGAAGCTGTAGAGGAGGAGGTGGAGGATGTTGAAGAGGAGAAGGTGACAGAGAGCGTTGAGGTTCAGGAAGTTGTTGAGGTTGAGGAAGAGGATGTGCTGTTGGAAGGCGTTGAGGGATTTGTTGATGGTGAGGAGGAAGAGTTTGTCTCTGGGGAGGATGAGAGTGTTGTTTCGGAAGAGGAAGATTTAGAGGATGAGGTGATTGAATTGACGGAGGAGGATGAGGTTGAAGAGGAAGTAGTGGCTCAAGAGGAAGAGGAAGAGAAAGAGGTTGAGCCTGAGCCGGAACTTTTGGTCCAAGCTAAGGTGCCTGCGGGGGGGAATCAGGGGGAGCTACTTTTAGATGGTGCTCCGAAGGGGAGGTTTGATGGTGATCGGCCAAATTTGAGTGATGAGGGTGAGGATCTAGATATTCCGCCCTATCTTCGGAAGAAGCGTGGTCGGCGATAGAGTTATCGGGGTGAACCTGCTATTGGCTTAGCTGAAGCGTGTTTCGGTTGTTGGGGGATTATTTGCCGAATTTTTGGTGGGTTGATGCCTGCAGGGAAATGTGTGTTGAACTCCAGCGAGAATGAGCATTAACTGTGATGGTGAAAGTGTTTCATTCATTAGCTGAGTTGGCATCTGAGAATCTAGACTTTGGGTTGGCACTAGGTGTCTTTGACGGGGTGCATTTGGGGCATCAAGCGGTGATTGATGGCGCGCGCGGATGTGACAAGTTGGGTGTTTTGACCTTTGAGCCCCATCCGATTGCAGTGTTGGCTCCCGAGCGTGCTCCACTCCGTATTTTGGCTAATTTGGCGCACAAAAAATTGATTTTGGAGAGATTAGGAGTGGATTTTGTGGTGGAGATTGAATTTACGAAAGAATTTGCGGAGATTGAGGCGCGGGATTTTGCGGATCAGTTGTTTCGCTCTGGCGCAAAGAAATTATCTGCTGGTTTGGACTGGAGTTTTGGAAATAGGAAGCAAGGTGGAGTTGCTCGTTTGAGAGAATGGGGAGAGGAAGCTGGGGTGGAAATTGTTGGGGTGGCTCCTTTGATGTTGGATGAGGAGAGGATTAGTAGTACGAGGATTCGCCAATGTTTGCGGGACAATCATTTGGCGGGAGCAGCGGAGATGTTAGGGAGAGAATATTCGGTTTATGGAAAAGTGGTGAAGGGCAAGCAGCTCGGAAGGACTTTGGGGGTTCCGACCGCTAATGTGGTGATTGCGGATGAGAAGCTGCCAGAGAGTGGGGTGTATGTTGTCGAAGGTAATGGGATCAAGGGGGTGGCAAATATTGGAGTGAGGCCGACGGTGGATGATTCCTTGCGGCGCACTTTGGAGCTTCATTTGTTTTCGGACGATGTTCCTGATCGCTATGGTTGGGATGTGGAGGTTTGTTTTTTGGCTCGGTTACGTGATGAGGTAAAATTTGATTCGGTCGAATTGCTTCGTGAGCAGGTGATGAAGGATATAGCGATGGCTAAAGAGTGGAAGAAAGGTTGAGGTGGGGACCGATTACCAAGAATGGCCCAAAAATTGATGTGATTTTTTGTGTTTCAACATCAGGGCGTCGTTTATTTTGCGACTTTTTCTAAAGGGAGGTATGAATCTGTTAGAGAAGAAGGTGAATTTATTGATTCCATTGATTTGGTTAGGCTTGATTGTCGGATTTACGGTTGCTTCAAGGTCGTGTTGTGATGTGCGGGGTGAACTTGAAGCGGCCCTAAATCGGAAGGGGGCTGCAGTCTTGATGGAGGTAGAAATTGGAGAGAATTTGAGGGTGAGTTATGATCATTTGGACGGTGTAGTGACAGGTCGTGTTGCTTCGGAGGAAGAGGCGAAACAGGTGATGGCTTTTCTTGAGAGAGAGATGCCTGCTGGGCGGCTTATTCATCGTCTGAGAGTGTCAGATGTTATCGAGACGTCGAAATGGGATGATGCTTTGATTCACTTTTTGGCTAGGGAAACTGAGGAAGGCGTTTTTATCGAGGGTGTTGTTCCAGATGATCGATACAGGAAGTTGATTGGCGGGGGAGTTCAATCGAGAGATGATGGCGTGTCTATCGAAAACGGCCTCGTCATTAAGAGGGGTATTTTACCTCAAAAATGGAGTGAGAAGATTCCCGATTTGATTAAGAGTCACTTTGATGCTGTCGATCAGGGGGAGGTTGAGGTTACGGAAGGAGGTGATGTGATTCTTCGAGGGAGGGTCGGAAGTGAGGTTCTTGCTAAACACGCTTTAGATCAACAAAGGCTTTTATTGGGTGATGTGGTCATCGTGAGTGAAGTGGTGTTTCCGGTTGCTGGGGTGGGGAATGATGGTGTTTCGATAGAAGAGCAAGATGGACTTTTAGGAGAACACGTTCCTCGAGGTCGGATGGAAATTTGGGCTACGAAACTGAAGAATAAGATCGAGATTAGAGGACAGGTGCGGAGTGTTTCTTTGAAGGAAAACATTGGGAGGAAATTGAGTGAGGCTCATCCTGGAGTAAGTGTGACCAATGAGTTGGAAGTTCAAGAAGAGCTGATGACAGTTCCGTATGAAAATGATTTGGCTGCCATCATTTCTGATTATTTAAAATCGGTGAATCATGGCAGTATCGGGCTTGAGAGTGATCGACGATTTGTGTTGAAGGGGGAATTTCAGAGTTTGAATTCCCGGGAAGAGCAATTTGCGTTGTTGTCTAAGTTGCTTGGAGAGGGGGTTGAATTGGAGGATGATACGAGTGTGGCGAAAACTGAAAATTCGCTGAGAGGGTTCGCTGGAGTCGGCGGAAAGAGATTGCTCTCACCCGATTCGGCACCTGATGACGTGACAAAAAAATTGGTTCAAGATCTTAAGTTAAATCCCGTTTTCTTTGCGACCAATGTGACAGTGGTGGCTGAAGATGAGATCGGAAAAGTTAAGAAAGCTGCTGAATTGATCAAGGCGACTGGATATGCCTATCGGTTAGAGTGTGCTGGATATGCTGATCATCGTGGCAATTCGGATGTCAACCAGAGGTTAAGTGTCCAGCGGGCTAATCGTGTTAAGGCGGAGTTGGTGAAATTGGGGGTTCCGGAGGAACATATTTCGGTGAAGAGTTATGGAGATAAGAGGAACCAGAAGTCAACGAGTGTGGATGAAGCGTTGAGAAGTGAGCGGCGGGTTGAGATCAAAATTTTGAAATAGTCAATCTAGTGCGCTGTCATGACTTAGATTTCGGGTAGAGTGATTTCAGTTTTACTCTG
>JAHDGN010000090.1 GCA_020627645.1 Akkermansiaceae bacterium | reverse complement strand
GAAGCCGGAGAGTTCGGCAATTTCGGGGCCTTGGCATGCTTGTTTGAGTGATTGAATGGAGGAGATGCCAAGTTGATCGTAGAGGGCTTTGATTTTTTTAGGGCCTAGGCCTTGGAGTTGGAAGAGTTCGAATAGAGTTGGGGGGAATTCGGCTTTCAGGTCTTGAAGGTATCCGAGGCGTCCGGTGGATGCGAGTTCGTGGAGTTTTTGTTGGAGGGCGTCGCCGATGCCTTTGATTCCCTTGAGTTCGTTGTTGGCGGCCCGTTGAACGATGTCACCGTCGAAATTTTGAATGGTGTCAGCGCCGTTGCGGTATGCGCGGGTTTTGAAATGGTTTTCGCCTTTGAGTTCGAGAAGAAGGGCAATTTCTTCGAGCGCTGTGACTAAGGTGTCTCGAGTGATGGCGGGCATGCCGTGATTGAGAGGTGAGATGAGGAGATTGAGAAGTTCTTTTATAGAGATGTTTGTTCTTGGTGATTCGGGGGTGAGGAATATTTTGTGAATTTGGCGTGAGCGAATTTTGGTGCCAGGGATATTGCTGCTCGATTGGAGGTCTTTGAGGAAGGGGGTGGTCATCGTTTTTTTGGATGGTGGGTGGGATCAAGGGCTGGTAAATATTTGGGAGATGAGCAGCTCGAATGATCAGTTTTACAATGAGGCGATTGATGCGGTGGAGTCGATGGATTTGGAGCGGGCGAGGGGGGCGATCGAGGGGGCTTTAACGGAGGATCCGAATGATGTTCAGAGCTGGCAGTTGTATGCAGTGATCTTGAATGCGATGGGAGAGGCTGAGAAGGCTGATAAGGCGCAGGAGAAGTTGAAGGAATTGGGATTGAGTGAGGCGGATGCTTTGGTGATGAAGGCTGCGGATGCGATCGGGCAGGGTAAGATTTCGGTGGCGATCACGCATTATGAGGATGCGTTGGAAATCGAGCCAGATTCCCCTGAAATTCATGTGAGCTATGCGATGGCGTTGATGCAGGGAAAATATCCTGACGATGCTGAGGAAGCGGCGCGTAAGGCTGTCGAGTTGGGGGGAGGGGACGCTTCAGCGAAGTATGCCTTGGGGCGAATTTTGAGGTTGAGAGGGAAGAAGGAAGAGGCTTTGGGGTATTTGAAGGGTGCAGCAGAGGCTGCTCCCACGATGTTGGTTGCAAGATATGAGGCGGGAATGGTTTTGGCGGAGAAGGGGGAGTTGGATGAGGCATTGGGGTGCTTCGAGGCGGTATTGGCTGCTGCGCCGACTGATGAGGCAGCGATTGCTGCGAAAGCTGCTATTTTGGCGAGAAAAGAGGGGCTGGATGCACAGGGTTAATTTGTTAGATTGAAGAGAGATGAGTAGAAAAATTTGGTTAGACGGGCAGTTAGTGGATGAGGCTGATGCGAAAATTTCCGTTTTTGATCATGGGTTGCTGTATGGTGATGGGATTTTTGAGGGGATTCGATTTTATGAGGGCCGGGTTTTTAAGCTCACTGAACACATTGAGCGTCTTTTTCTGTCGGCTAAGGCGATTTTGATGACGTTACCATGGACGGTGGAGGAGGTGTGTGGGTTTGTTCTCGAGACGGTCAAAGCCAATGGTTTGAGAGATGGGTATATTCGTTTGGTTGTGACGAGGGGGGCGGGAGATTTGGGGTTGAATCCTTATCTGTGTCCAACGCCTTCGATGTTTGTGATTGCTTCTGCGATCACGCTTTATCCAGAGGAGTTTTATCAAAACGGATTGGAGGTTGTCACTTGTGGGACGCGCAGGCCGACTCCCGCAAGTGTGAGTCCACAGGTGAAATCGTTGAATTATCTGAATAATGTGATGGCGAAGGTGGAGGCGTTGAATGCCGGGGCGAAGGAGGGGCTGATGTTAAATGAACAGGGGTTTGTGGCGGAGTGTACTGGCGACAATGTGTTTGTGGTGAAAGATGGGGAGGTAATCACACCGCCGGTTTCTGATGGGAGTTTGGATGGAATCACGCGTCAGGCGATTTTTGAGCTTTGTGAAGAGTTGGGTATTGGGATCCGTGAGGAGACGATGACCCGTTATGATTTGTATACCGCTGATGAGGCTTTTCTCACTGGAACAGCAGCGGAAGTGATTCCGATGGTGAAACTGGATGTCCGTGAAATTGGTGATGGTAAGCCGGGGATTGTGACATTGAAGTTAGTCGAGGCCTTTCGCAATTTGGTGAGGACGACGGGGACTGAAATCTATTGATCTCGATGGTGGGCTGAGTGGGGATGATTTTTGTTTTGGAGGGCCTCGGTTATCGGTTGTCCTTGGAGATGCCCAAATTTTTTGGGTGATGTCGTGTTCTTTGTGGCTGGTGATCTTGAAAATGGTCTATGAAATATTAGACTTTTATTCATGAATTGAAGAGAGCTGATTGGGAGATCGTTGGTTTTAGGCGGGGCTGGTCTTTTCGGCCATTTTGGTCATGCGAGTGGTGGAACGACCGGTCCGCTTCCTTTGACTCGAACGTAGGTTTTGGGACCGTATTACCCATTGGATCATCGGAATATTGGGACGACGGTGATCCCGGAATCTCCTGCTGACAATGACCCTGTTGAGGTTATTACGCCTGATGGAATTTTACCGACACCGAGTGGGCGTCTATTGTATTTCAATGGGCAGGTTTTGAATCAGGAGGGGTGTGCCATCCCCGGGGCGGTGGTTGAACTTTGGAGCACTGATGCAAATGGGTGGTATATTGATCCGGATGGTGGCCCGTTCGGGGTGACGCCTTCTGACCCTCAGCGTGATATCAATTTTCAAGGAATGGGGTCGGTTGTGGCGAGCGAGCATGGAGCATTTTCGTTTCGTACGATTCGCCCGGTTCCTTATCCGTTTGCTCCTGATCGATTTCGTGCGAGCCATCTCCATGTTATTGTCAAAGTTGACGGTGTGATCCGTTTAACGACTCAGATCTACTTCGCAGATGAATTGGCGGATTGGTTGAGGAACGACCCGATTCATGGGTTGTTGGATTCTCAAGATCCTGAAAATCTGGATCACATACGTCCTAATTTGATCGATCCGGTTGAGACGATCGACCGTGAGGGGAATTCGGTGATCACTGGGCATCTTAATTTGGTGATTTCTGAATCGAGTCAGGTTGACTCAAGTTATCGTTGTGAGGTTTCGGATTTGGATTTTGATTTTCCAAATCGTCGAGTGACGATGTCATTGACTCCGGGGAAGTTGGTGGATGTCGAAATGTCTTTGGATTTGGTGAGTTGGGTGACGGTGGGGCAGAATCAGAGTGTTAAATTTGGGATGAATTTTGTAGATGGTTTTCCTCAGGAACGGCTTTTTTACCGGGCTCGAACTTTGCCATTGATGTAGTCATACCTCATTTTTGTTAGAGGTCATGAAATATCCGGACTAGTCGCTTCTGCGGGGTCGGGTTGAAAGAAGAAGTCTTAGGAGGGGCTTTGGTAGCGAGTTGATCAGAGTTGCGGCGAGGCGAGTTTTTAGACCGGGAAATGAAGTGGCGCGATTTTTGAGAAGGCTAGAGAGGGAGTCGCGCACGATTTTCTCAGGAGGAACACAGAAAGAGTCTTTGATGGGCATTTTTTTTGTGGTGGGGCGTCGAGCGGTATTTCCAAAATTAGTTTCAGAGGGACCTGGGCAAACGGCGTGGATGTGGACCTGACGGCTTTTGGTTTCGAGGCGGAGGGCTTCGCTCAGACTAGTGAGGTAGGCTTTTGTAGCAGCATAAACGGCAAAGTCTGGGATCGGTAAGGTGCTGGCGAGTGATGAGACGTTCAGGATCGCTCCCTGTTGTTCGATAATCTTGGGGAGAAGTGCGTGGGCAAGGTGTGTCGGGGCTTCGGTATTCAGGCGGATCATTGCTTGGGTTTTTGACCAATCGGCTGAAGTGAATTCTCCGTAGTCGCCCATGCCTGCGTTGTTGATGAGGAGGTCAGGCTGGAGGTTGTTTCTGGAAAGAAAGTCGAGAAGTGATTGGCGACCTTGATCAGTGATTAGATCAGCTGGAAATTGGTAGACGGTGAGTTGTGGATATTGATTGGTGAGTTTGCTCGAAATCTCTGTGAGGAGTTGTTCTCGTCGAGCGGTTAGAATAAGATTTTGGGTGATTGGGGCGAGTTGGTGGGCGTATTCGGTTCCAAATCCCGAGCTGGCCCCCGTCACGAGGGCACAGCGGAATTGGGCTTCTGAGGAAGCGTGCATCAACCTTGCGGCTGTGGTTGGTTTTGATCAACCTTGAGGATCCGAAGGGGAAGGCGCTGGATGAGTTCGCTATCGACCATAATGTCGACGGAGTAGACACCAGGTTCGGGAAAAGTGAGTCCCTGAAAGCCGACGATGAGGTGTCTGGTTAGGAAAGCCATGTTGTCTGGCATTTGAACTGGCATGCCACCTTTGATGGGCATTTTGTCATTAATTGGTTTTCCATCTTCGTCGATGATTGAAATTTGGAGTTCGTGTTCACCTGCGTCTTCGGGGGTGAAGCAGAAGCGCATCGCGAGTGAGCACTGAGGGTGCACGATTGGCGTGGCTTTAGCGGCGAGAGCGTCGAAGGTTCCCGAAATCACCATCTTTCCTTGGTATTCGGCGGCAAAGTCACAGAGGGTAGCTACTTGAAGGTCCATTGTTGATATTGGTTCTCATGCCATCGTTGTTGACAGCTTGATTATGTGGTGCCCTTTCGAGGGGCAGCCGTAAAGGGGAAAAGGGGCGATTTATGGTGAAGCCTCCGCTGACTTCACCATGGGTTGGCGATTTCCTTGATGAACTAGCGGTTATCTGCAGGGACCTCGGGATCTGAGCGCGGAGTGTCACCTGGGGTTTCAATCACTGGTTGGGCCTCGGGGATTTCTTCTGGGATTGGAGTATTTCGGTTGACCGGGCTTTCTGGATCCGCTGGATCGGATGAATCAGTGGGATCTTCGTCGATGGCAATCGCCTCAGGGATGATTTCTTCGTCGTCGAACTCTTCTTCGTCTACTAGGATGGCTTTGACCGGATTCTTAATATTCGCGAGGATTTCGCCTTGGAATCTTTTGAAGAAATCTCGAACGATGGGAGCAGCCTGTTTCCCGCCGGAGACGGTTTGTCCGGGGCGTCCTTCGTAGACTGCTGCGAAGGCATAGCGAGGGTTTTTGTAGGGAAGAAATCCTGCGAACCAGGCTAAGTTTTGTCGTTTATGTGGGATCCATTGTGCGGTGCCTGTTTTTCCGGCCATCACAACATATCCTACGTCGCCTTTTTTACCGGTGCCGTAGTCTGCGTGAACGACATTACGCATGCCGTCGTGGGACACTTGAATGGACTTTTTAGTGACGTTGAGATTGTTTCTTCTGGAAAACCGTGGGGCTTCGATGACGCGGCCATGGAAGTCTTGGATTTGTTTGACGAGTTGAAGTTGCATGAGGACGTTGCCATTTCCAAGGGCGGCCATGCCTTGAGCGACTTGAAGGGGAGATGCAGTGAGGTGGCCCTGTCCAATCGCAAGGTTGGCTGTGTCCCCATCTGTGGTGGGGCGTCCTTCTTTTTGTTCGATATAGGCGGCTGAGGGGGCGCGGCCTGGTGTTTCGCCGATCAGCGGGAGTCCAGTTTTGGAGCCAAAGCCAAATCTGCGAGCGACAGACAGGAATGTTTGGGGGCCGGTTTTGATGCCGGCTTGAATAAAATAGGGGTTGTTGGAGCGGGCCATGGCGTATTTGGGGCCAATCCAACCGTAGTCACCTTGGGAGTGGTTTCGAAACCATTTGTAGCCGATTTTGATCTTATACGGGCAGTCGAATTTTTGCCAAGGGGAGAGGTTTCCGCTGGCGATGCCTGCGGTCATGACGATGGGTTTGAAGGTTGAGGCAGGTGGGTAGGCGGCTTGGTAGGCCCGGCCAAAAAGCGGATTGCGTTCGTCCTCAACGAGTTCCTTGTATCGCTCGGTGGAGATGTAAGGAACAAAATCATTCAGATTAAATGATGGGCGAGAAGCCATGACAAGGACCTCACCGGTTTGGATATCGATGACAACAAAGGCTCCCCGGCGTGATCTGCGGCGTAGGATTGTTTCGGCATATTTTTGCCAGTCTAGATCGAGAGTTGTGACGAGGTTGTTCCCAGGTCGAGGGGCTTTGATGATTTCGTCTAGGACCTTATGTCCATTTTTGTCGAAAATCATTTTTTTGATTCCCGGTGTACCTCGAAGTTTTTCATCGAGGGCTTTTTCCAGTCCTGCTTTTCCGATGGTGGATTTGAAGAGGGGGTCTCCATCGCGGATGGTTCCAACGGGGAGAACTTTATCGGCTCCCACATATCCGATAATATGAGAGGCGGTTGTTTCACTGTAGCTGTTGGTGCGGACGGTGAATTGGGGGTAGAAGCGCTGATAGACAGGAAGAAGGGTGAGGCCTGGGATGAGTTTTCTCTCGATCTTTTTCGCGACATTTTCGGAAATTTGAGGAGAGATATCGATTGGGAGCCAGCGCCGATTTTTGTAATGCCGGGTCATTTTGAGTTCGGAGGGCTCTCGTTTGGTGCCGAGAAGATAGTTGGCTCGCTCGTAAATGGTCTTTGACCATTCGAAGGCATCTTTAGGATCTTTAGGACCTTCGTAGGCTGTGAAATCGATGGCCAGATGGTAGGCCATTTTGGTTTGAGCAAATGGACGTCCTTCACGATCTAAAATCAGTCCTCGAGGGGCAGGAATTGCGATTTCCATGACTCTCGCATCGCCCTCGGTCGAGATCGATGCGTCGGAAACGTTTAGAGGATCAATCTTGGTTTCTTCTGAAGCTTTCTCGGTTTCGGGCGCGTTTGAGGGGGTTGCGCTTGAGTCAGGATCTGCCAGTGCAGCGCCTGAAAAAATGGTGAAAAGGAGGGTGAACGTGCGGTTCATGCAGGAAATTTAGCATCCCCACTTTGCTTTACCAGTCCCATTCTTTGGGATTTCCGCGAAAGCTGTTGATGATCTCGGTGGGGGCAAAAATTGTATCAGTTTTCCATTTTGATTGAGGTTCCAGTTCGAACAGGATCCATTTGGTGACTGTTTTGTTGTTGGCTCGGATGCTGACGTTGGCATGAATCTTGATTTTGCCATCGGTGCGGGGGAAAACCGAGAGTTTTCCGGGGATTTGGAATTTAGCGAAGGTTTTGCCTTTTTCGCCGGGGATTTTCTTAAATTTGGCATTTGCTCCAAGTAGGTTTCTCGGAAATGGCTGTGAGCGCTTGGTTTTTTCGGTGGTTGTTTTGAGTTGGTTGACTCTGAGCCATTCGTGGACTCCTTCTTGGCCTTCAGCTTCGATTCGCCAGAGGAATGGGCCGTCGAGAGTGCCAGTTCCGGCTGCAACGATCATCGCGGAGAAGGCGATGCCACTTTTGCCTCCCATTGCTTTGACGGCGCTGTTCACCTGGGCACCGTTGATTTCAACTGCCGTTGTGCGTTTGAAGCCATGGTCCTTCATTACCATTGAAGCGCAGCTTGGAAAGAGCAAGGTGGCACAAGCTAGGGCTGAGCGAAAAATCTTAGGGGTCATCGTATCTAAACTAGAAGGAATTTTGTGCTGTGTCAAAGAATCCCTTGGATGATTCCCGCTTGCTATATTTTGCGGGCAATCTACTTTCTGCCCCGTCAAGGATTGATAGTCATTTTTGGCGATTTTTGAGGGAATGGGTTTCATTCCTGAGAACCCCGGGTCTTCGGACCAGGTTTTGCTATGTCGCTGAAGAGTTCACCCTTGTCGCCCGCCCCGATTGTGGGGAGTTGTCCGATTGACAGTGAATGATGAAACTACTGATTTCCGTTGGGAATAGGTGGTTCTTAGGACCGATCGATGCTCCCTGGAAATGGATGGGGCACATGAACCCAATCGGAAACATGTCAGAACCGAATAGAAACACGTCGTCCGGCTCATCGAATCGAGGGTCGGGAAATCGCAACCGGAATCGAAATCGCAACCGGAATCGCAACAATAACAGAAATCGTAACCAAGGACAGGGAAATAGGAGTAGTGGAAACCGTGATAGTCAGGGGGGGGGCTCTCGGCGTCGTCAACGTCAGGGAGGGGGAGGAGGAGGTCGTCGCCCTAAGCAGAAACCACTGACGCTTTGGCAGAAGATTTTAAAGCTCCTTGGACTCTACAAAGCTGATGGAGAGGGCGGAGCTCGTGATCACGTTCGTGATGCGACCAAAGGTCGTCGCAAAGGTGGTGGGAAAACAGCGCGTGCCCGTCAAAAGAAACGCCCGATGCCAGATGCTTCGAGTGTTGATGGGACAAGGTTATACGTTGGTAATCTTTCGTACGAAGCGACAGAGAATGATCTTGAGGATCTTTTTAAAGGTGTCGGGTCTGTTCGATCGATCGATATTGTTTACAATCGCCATACCCATCGCTCGAAAGGCTATGCTTTCGTTGAGATGGGAATGGTTGATGAGGCAAAACGTGCGGTTGAAGTCCTGCATGATCAGCCATTCATGGGGCGCACCTTAGTTGTTAATGGGGCAAAATCCAAGGGGCCTGTCGATTCTGATGGGGATGAGGCTCCGCAAGAGAACCCTCCACCTACGGTTAAAGAAGAGGAGCACTAAGTTAAAAATTATTAGATTAGAGCTCGTTCGGGGTTTTCCGAGCGAGCTTTTTTTGTCACTATCTTGGAGTGGAGAAAAAACCAATTTATATCTGTGGAGCGACAGCTTCTGGGAAAACGGGGTTGGCGATTGGTTTGGCTGAAGCATTGGGAGGAGAGGTGATTAATGGTGATGCGTTTCAGGTGTATCGTGGTTTGGAGGTTTTAAGTGCTGCGCCGACGAAGAGTGAGAGGGAGAGTTGTGTGCATCATTTGTTTGGATACGTTGATGTCGATGATTCGATGGATGCTGCGAGGTATGCTGGCGATGCGAAAGAGGTGATTGGTGATGTGTTGGAGAGGGGGAAATGGCCGATCGTGGTTGGCGGCTCTGGACTGTATTTAAAGTTTTTAACTCACGGTATTGCGAAGGCTCCGCCGGCGAGTGAGGAGATTCGAATGGAGTTGAACAAACTATCTGTGGATGAGGTCTATCAGAGACTGAAAAAATTAGATCCGAAGGAAGCTGCTCGGCAGAATTCGTTTAATCATCGTCATTTGAGCCGGGCGTTGGAGATTTGTTTAGTGACAGGGGGTAAGGCTTCTGACTTGAGGATGAATTTTGAAAAAAGGGATGGGGAAGAGGAATTATTGGGAGTTGTTTTACAGTGGGAGCGGGATGTTTTGGCAGATCGTATTGCGATGCGCACTAAGAGGATGTTGGAGGAGGGGGCGATTGAGGAGGTGCGAAACTTGCCGGAGAAAATGGGGACGATCCGTCAGGCGATTGGAGTGAAGGAGGTTTTGAGGTTTTTGGAAGGGGAATTGAGTCTAGAGGAATGTGAGGAGTTGATTACCATTTCAACTCGCCAATATGCGAAGAGGCAGAGGAACTGGTTTCGAAGAGAGTCCTGGTTGAAACCTGTTGATGGTCGTCTAGGAATCGATCAGCAGGTTGCTGTTCTGTTGGAGATGGTTGCTTCGTAGGATTTGTTTTTACAACGAGGGCCTCTTGTCAAAAAGAGGCCCATTCCATTTTTTCAATTCAATGTTGAGGTGATTTATTCGCCGTTCATCGGGTCCTTTTGAAATCTTTCCATCATCTTTTTCATTTCCCGGATTTGTTCTTTAAAGCTCTCGGGGAGTTCGGGATTGCTCAGCATGGAGTCCAGGTCTTTTCCTGTGGAATTGGTTTGGAAGCTTTTTAGGGAGTTATCACCGAATGCTTCGATGATGCTTTTAGGAATCTTAGGGTGAGTGGCTTTTTTAGGAGCCCTTTCTAGTTTAGTTGCGACCTCGATCCTTTTTCCTTTACGCATTAGGGTTAACATTGGGATATCACCGACTTTCATTTTACCCATTCGGTTAGAGATTTCTTCTGAGGAAGAAGTGCTTTTGCCGTCTAGGGCAAGAAGAAGATCATTCACAGTGATTCCGGCTTTTTCTGCTGGGCTTCCTTTAGCAACTAGCTCGATCTGGAGTCCTTCATTTTTAGGAATGTCGAGTTGTTCACGGATAACGTTGGGGAGTTCTTTGACCCGCAATCCGAGCCAAGGGGTGGATGAAGGTTTGGAAGAGTCACTATTGGAAGAAGCGCCTCCTTCTTCAGTTACGGTTACGTTTCCATTTTCGTCG
>JAHDGN010000089.1 GCA_020627645.1 Akkermansiaceae bacterium | reverse complement strand
ACTTCAAAGGCTTTCTCGCCATCTCCACCTACCGCCTCAGCCACCAACTCTGGAAAAATGACCGCCCCGAACTCGCCTTCTACTTCCAATCTCTTTCGTCCGAAATCTCCGGCGTCGATATCCACCCCGCAGCTCGCATCGGATGCGGCATTCTCCTCGATCACGCCACCTCATTCGTGGTCGGAGAAACCGCCATCATCGAAGACAATGTCTCCATTCTCCACGAAGTCACCCTCGGCGGAACCGGAAAACAATCCGGAAACCGACATCCCATCGTCCGCTCAGGCGTCATGATTGGGGCTGGATCTAAGATCCTCGGTCGTGTCGAAATTGGCAAGGGTGCCAAAATCGGAGCCGGCTCCGTGGTCCTCAACGACGTCCCGCCACAGAAAACCGTCGCCGGAGTCCCCGCCGTCATCGTCGGTGACTCCACTTCCGACAATCCGGCCGCCGCCATGGACCAAAGCCTGACCTGCTCCGGGATTTAACAAATTCCCTAGCTTGCAAAATAATCCCAGTGCCGCAAACTTTCTCAAAGCACCTTTCAAAAAACTAAAGAATGTCGATTCTCAAAGAAATTACCGAAGAACAGCTTCCAGCCGAACTGGTCGAGCACTGGGACAATGCCAAAGCAAGCATTGAAAAAAACAACCCCGGCTATGCCGTCAAGTTTCTCCAGGCCATCCTAAAAATGGAACCCGGATTTCTCAACGCTCGTAAACTCCTTCGCCAAGCCGAAATCGACGTCACCAACGCCACCCCAAAAACCGGCAAAAAAGTCGCCAGCGGCTCCAGCTACCTCCGCCAAGCCAAAAAAGATCCCGCCGCCGGAATCATCGCTGCCGAAAAAGACCTCGAAAAAGACCCCTTCAATACCGGCGCCAACGACGCGCTTCACGAAATCTCAAGAGACAATAATCTCCCCGACACCGCCGCCTTTGCTCTCGAAACCTCCCGCAAAGGAAACCCCGAAGCCACCAAAATCGCCCACAAACTCGCCGAATACTACATCACGCGAGAGATGTTTGCTGAAGCTTCCGATGTCTACCGGGACATCGTCGCACAAGACCCCACAGATTCCACCGCCATCAAAGCCGAGAAAGACTGCTCGGCCAAAGCGTCGATGCAGAAAAACCGCATCTCCGAAGACGCCTCCTTCCGCGACCTCGTCAAATCAGACGAAGCAGCCGAGCTCGAAAAAGCCAGCCGCTCCGCCCTCACCCGCGACCAACTCAAAGAACGAGCCGCTCAACTCTCAGCTCAATACGCCCAAGACCAAAACGACATCAACATCGTCAAACAACTCGCCGAAACCTACGAACAACTCGAAGACTGGAACACCTCATACCAATTCTACTCCTGGGCCAGCCAGCTCACCCCTAGCGACATCGCACTCAAATCCAAAGCCGACCAAATTCGAGACAAAGCTGCCGACCAATACGTCAAAGACGTCGAATCTGCCGCCGAAGCCAACCCCGAAGACGCTGATCTCCAGGCCAAGATGGAGGAAATCCGCCGAAACCGCCTCGAAGAACGCCTCAGCGAATGCCAACAAAGGGTCGACCAAAACCCAACCGACCCCAAACTCCGATACGAGCTCGGACTCGCACACTACGATTCAGGTCAGTTCAGCGAAGCCATCCCTCACCTCCAACAAGCGACCCGAAACCCCCATATTCGAACCAAGGTCCTTCTCCTTCTCGGCCGAACTTTCGACGCCAAAGGCATGACCGACCTCTCCATCAAACAACTCCAAGACGCCAACCAAGACCTCATGCAAATGGATGCCACCAAAAAAGAAGTTCTCTACGAACTCGGCGTCATCCTCGAAAAAGCTGGCCGGACCGAAGAATCACTCGACTCCTTCAAACAAATCTACGAAGTCGACTACGGATACCGTGACGTCGCCGCTCGCGTCGAAGGATCATACACCGCATAAACGGTTAAGAAAAATCCCTCAACCACGAGTGAAATTCCCTTTCACTCGTGGACATCTCCACCACCGCCTTTTCTCGATCCCTCAAAATCCCCAACCTCTCCGGCACCTCGACAACTCCCCCCCCTAAAACTTCATCCATCACATCCAAAAATTTCGCCGGATGAGCTGTTCCCAACACCACCGTCCGCCCCCCCCCCCCTTCCCCACTTTTCCGCCGCCAACCACCCAACCGCCGCATGAGGATCTAACACATACCCCAACTCATCTCTCACCCCACCAATCACCTCTTTCGTCTCATCATCGCCAAAGCCATACCCTGCCACCCGCCCTCTCATCGCCTCCCACTCATTCCCAAAAATCTCACCCATCCGCACAAAATTACTCGGCGCACCCACATCCATCGCATTCGAAATCGTCGCCACACTCGCCCGAGGACGATATTTTCCCTCACTCAAATACTCCGGCACCACATCATTACAATTCGTCGCCGCCACAAACCTTTCCACCTCCAATCCCATCTGCTCTGCCAACAAACCCGCCGTCAAATTCCCAAAATTACCACTCGGCACCACAAAAACCGGCAACTCCCCTTCCGGCAACTTTTTAGCCGCCTCAAAATAATAAAAACTCTGCGGCAACAAACGCGAAATGTTAATCGAATTCGCCGAAGTCAAATTCATCTCCTCCGACAACTCCCGATCCAAAAAAGCCGACTTCACCAATCTCTGACAATCATCAAAGGTCCCATCCACCTCCAAAGCCGTCACATTGCCTCCCAACGTTGTCAGCTGCTTCTCCTGCAAACCACTCACCTTCCCCTTCGGATACAAAATCACCACCCTCGTTCCCTCAACCCCATGAAAAGCACTCGCCACTGCCCCACCCGTATCTCCACTCGTCGCCACCAAAACCGTCAACTCTCCCTCATCCCCCTCAGTCAACCACCCCATCAGCCGAGCCATAAACCGAGCCCCAAAATCCTTAAACGCCAAGGTCGGCCCATGAAACAATTCCAACACAAAACTCTCCCCACCCACCGCCACCAACGGCACCTCAAAATTCACCGCATCTAAAACTAACCTCTCCATCACCTCTCCCGGCACACAACCTCCAAAAAAATGCTTCGCCACCGCCACCCCAATCTCACTCATCGACATCTCCCGCCACTCCTCCCAAAAACTCTGATCCAACCGACCCAAAACCGCCGGCATATACAACCCATTATCCGCCGGCAACGAACGCAACACTGCCTCCTTAACACCAACAAAATCTCCCGGACTCTTCGTACTATAAAATCTCTGATTCATGTCACTCAATCACTCTCACCCCCAATTGATTAATCTTTGAGACATAGAGCTGATTCCCCAAATCAACGCCTGAAAACACCGCCTGAATCGCATCACCAACTTTCCGCGCCGATGCCTCCCCTTCGCACAAACCAAACACACTCGGCCCCGCTCCTGAAATACTAAAACCCAAGGCCCCCGCGGCCATCGCTGCTCGCTTCGCCTTATAAAATTCCGGAATCAGCTTCTGCCGCTTCGGCTCCGCAATCACATCATGAACCGATCGACTAATCATCCCATAATCTTCCTGAATCAACCCACAAATCAAACCACCCAAATTCCCAATCTGCTGAGTCACATTCTCCAACGGCACCTCCTTGGGTAAAATCTCCCGAGCCACCTTCGTCAAAATCTCAATATCCGGGTGCACCACCGCCACCCACAAATCCTTCGGAACCGGCAACTCCGCAATATCCAACTCATGATTGTCCCTCACAAAAACAATCCCCCCCAACAAACACGGCCCCACATTGTCCGCATGCCACGCCCCATCCGCACTCGCTTCTCCCGCCATCGCAAAGGGCAAAAGTTGCTTCCTCGTCAACGGCTCCCCAATCAACACATTCACCGCAAAGGCCCCAGCCACCGCACTCGCCGCACTCGATCCCAACCCACTCCCAAAGGGCATCTTCTTATGAATTTCTAACTCGATCCCCAAATCCAACATCCCCAAGTGCTTCAACAAATCATGTGCCGCCACCCCCGCCGTATTCCGATCCACCTCAGTAGGCAACTTCCCTTCATCCCCCGTAATTTGAACAATTCGCAACCCCGGCTCCTCCACCAACCGAGCCACCACCTCATCGCCAGGCTCATCAATCGCAAACCCCAACACATCATAACCGCAAGCCACATTCGCCACCGAACCCGGAGCAAACACTCTTACCTCTCTCCCAAACTCATCCTTCATCACCTTTTTACTACCAAACCTTCTCAATTCACACAATCCTCCCCCAAGCCAAAATTTAGATCATGCTTCGCTTCACCCTCTTCCGCATTCCCATCGTCATCGAACCATGGTTCTGGCTCACCGCCTTTCTTATTAGCGGTGGATTTCAAGCAAAATCCAGGGAGGGCCTGACCCGCCTTCTAATTGTTGCCTCGATCATCTTCATTTCGATTCTAGTTCACGAACTCGGACACGCACTCACCAGCAGGAAACTCACCGGAAAAAATCCCTCCATCAAACTCTGGGCCATGGGAGGGCTTGCTTACCCCAACACCTCTCTCACTCGAAAACAAAGCTTCTGGGTCACCTGGGCAGGCCCCCTAGCAGGCTTTGCTCTTTTTATCCTGACATGCGCGGTGTGCCTTGTTCTATACGGCCCTTCTGGCGGAGTGAGCGTAATCCAATTTCACCTCAGCAAGGGAACCTCGATTTCTTCAAATGCACCTCCCGCGATTATTGCAATCGGAGCGATAATCTGGATCAATTTCTGGTGGAGCATCATCAACCTCCTCCCCGTGCACCCCCTCGACGGTGGTCAAATCTACGCGTCCATGGAAACCGACCGTAAAAAGGTTCACCTTGTCGGCACCATCACCGGGGCTCTCGTAGCCATCGCTGCTATCATTTTCTTCCAAAAAATCTTCCTCGCCATCCTCTTCGGCTTCCTCGCCTACCAAAACTACCAAGCCTACCAACAAGCCAATTCAGGCTGGCGATAGATCAGAAAAATCCTCACCGATTCCCCCTCCTCATTCCCATCTCATATTTAGCTGTCACAATTCACCCCCGGAGCGGCAGCTCCTCTAAAAGCTCTTAGCTAATCGCCAATAGCCATCGCCGAATCACCCAGCACTCAACAGCAAGTTCATCATTTGGTCACAGCCCACCCCGAAATTCTTTGCGCCCTTGCGTCTTTGCGGTGCTCCTCCCTCCCCAACCAAGCCAAATCAAAAAACTCTGCGTCACTCCGCGACCTCCGCGTCTCTGCGGTGAATCAAATCCACAATCCGCCCAAATCAACATCTGTCTCATCTTCAAACCAAGCACTCACCAGTCACAACTTTCCACTCTTAACTCGGCCAAAGGCCGCCCCCCGAGCGGCAGCTCCTCTAAAAGCTCTTAGCTAATCGCCAATAGCCATCGTCGAATCACCAAGCACTCAACAGCAAGTCATCGTATGGTCACAGCCCACCCCGAAATTCTTTGCGCCCTCGCGTCTTTGCGGTGCTCCTCCCTCCCCAACCAAGCCAAATCAAAAAACTCTGCGTCACTCCGCGACCTCCGCGTCTCTGCGGTGAATCAAATCCACAATCCGCCCAAATCAACATCTGTCTCATCTTCAAACCAAGCACTCACCAGTCACAACTTTCCACTCTTAACTCGGCCAAAGGCCGCCCCCGAATCACCCCCCGATCAAAAGCCTCACCCCCGCCAACACCGCAAACCCCACAATCATCCACTCAAACACCCGCTGCGAAATCGCCTTCAATAAAAATTTCCCCAAATAAATCCCCAGCCAAATCAAAGGCACCAACTTCAAATTCAAAAACAAACTCTCCGATGTCGTAAAGTTCAACTGCCCCATCAGCGGCAGCTTAATTAAGTTAATCACCAAAAAAAATCGCGCCCCAATCCCAATCATCTCCATCTTCGGCAACCGACGACACAAAAAATACAACTGAAACACCGGGCCCGCCGCATTTGCCACCATCGTCGCCACCCCAGCAAATCCTCCCGCCCCCCAGCCAAATCCCGTCGAATCCGCAAACCGCTTAAAAAACTCAGGCGTAAACTTTCGCCACAACTGCAACCCCACCATCACCAAAATCAACACCCCAATCACCGGTTTCGCCCACTCCTCCGGCAACCAATCCAACAAAAAATAGCCCCCCACAACCCCCAATAACGCCGGAGGCCACAACCGCCAAACCGGCCCCCACCCACCATACTTCCGGAACATTGGCACTCACAACCGCCACAATCAACATCGGCAACAACACCCCCACAGACTGCTTCCCAAACATCTCCGCCAAAATCGAAACCGGAATCAACCCAATCCCCGAAAACCCCGACTTCCCCAACCCCACAAAAAAAGCAGCCAACCCCACCAAAACCCATCCCGTCACACCATCAATCACACCCGCCTTCTCCTCCAATTCCTCATTTCACTCAAGCGCGAAACAACCTTGACCCAAAGCCAGGTCCCCGACATCGTCCCGCCATGCTCACCCGTAAATGGATCGAACTCGGTGCCAAGATTTACATCGTCGCCCACATCATCGTCTTCTTCATCTACCTCTTCAAGGTCCTCAAGATGATGACGATTCTATAAATCAGATCAATCCCCCTCATCGGCAAAGTCTGTATAAGTGATATGACTCACTTTGTGAGTAGCGAGTAAATTGAGCAAATCCACCACCGCTTGCTGCCTCGCTTCCGGATGAACCTTAATCTGAACCATCATCTTTGTCAGGTCAGGGAAACCACCTAACCATTCACCCACCGGATCTCCCCCTCCCTTCGGCTTAATTTCCGTAGCATCAACAACCATATTTCCACAGCTACCAGTCAACAAGCCATTCTCATCAAGTTCAAACAATATCGGCTGTAGTTCTTCCCCCTTCGCATCCTGGACAGGTGGAGACGTAGATAGCTCGAACTCTTCGACCCGAAACGACTTCATCAAGAACCTCATCAACTCTTTCTCACCCCATTTCGTCGACAGCAAAGCGATGGCACCTCGATCCACCTCCAGATCCCCCAAGACCGACGAAAGTCTAAAATAAGCCTCCATCTGGACGTCCTCATCAAAGAACATCATCACCTTTGTCTTTTGATCAACCCCCACCTTCTTCAACCACTCCTTAAATTTCGACTCCTCCTTCTTCGTCAGCTCCTCCGCAGAGAAGACCACCTCACCAACAGTCGCTGTCACTCCAGCATCCTTCGAAACCCGAATGACAAGCAGCTCCGGCATCTCAATAATCTGCGGGCTCTCAAGAATTTCGATGCCAGCCTCACCCTTCTCCTGTGCCACCGCTACTCCCACGAAGATCCCTAAAATCAACCCCACTCTCAACCGGTCCACCAACTCATCAAAAAATTTCGATATTCCCGAAGTTACGATCGTCCTCATAGCACCTCCCCAGCCAACTTGCGACACTCAAATACTCCTTACATTATCTTTTCTGTTAAGGACTCCTTAGACATGCATATCAAGACAATCCCACTCCCCTCAACAACCAACTCCTTTCTCACCGACGAGCGTCTTCATTTGAGATATTGAGCGGAAGTATCTTCGAACTCGAAACCTAGCCCGGATATTTCTGAAGCAGTTTGAGTTCGCCTCAGATCATTGCATTTCAGTAGGCGGACGCCGATTTCGAGGAATGACTGAATACACATTCTGTCTTTGTTCAAAATCAAGAACAACAACCTGAAATTCTATGAGATGAGACGAAATCGAGCTGGGCTCATGAAATATTCGGGCTACCCCCATCCCAAGTCACCGAACAAGGAAACCTGCAAAAACCATCAACAATCGCCCTCCATCAGCGATCCACATTCGTGAACACTGCCTGCACATCCTCATCATCCTCCAACTTATCCACCAAGACGTCGATCTCCGCCAACTGCTCCTCTGTGAACTGCTGCGGATTGTTCGAAATCCTCTCCACACTCGCCTTGGTGACCTCCACCTCCATCCGCTCAAAAACCTCAGTCAACTTTCCAAACGAAGTAAACTCCCCATAAACCAACCCCATATCTCCCTCCACCTCCATCTCCTCCAACCCCGCATCCATCAACTCCAACTCCAACTCCTCCAAATTTGACTCCCCAGGCGTAAACTCAATCACACTCTTACGATCAAACATAAATTCCAACGACCCCGAATTCACCATCTCGCCACCATTCTTATTGAAAATGGTCCTCACATTCGTCACCGACCGATTCGTATTCTCCGTCGCACACTCCACAAAAAACAAACTTCCGTGAGGCCCTTTACCCTCATAACAAATCTCCGAAATCTCTCCCACATCCTTCCCCGCCGCCCGCTTAATCGCCTTCTCAATATTATCCTTCGGCATATTTTCTGCCTTCGCATTCAAAATAGCCGTTCGTAGCTTCGAGTTCGAATCCGGATCAGGCCCACCCTCCTTAGCCGCCATCGTAATCGATTTCGCCAACTTTGGAAAAATCCGCGACATCTTCCCCCAACGTGCCTCCTTGGCCGACTTGCGATACTCAAATGCTCTTCCCATAATCTAATCTCTTGAGAACGCAAAAACTACCCCGTCCCTCAAAAACATCAAACCTCAAACTTTCGAACGATTCACCACCACCATCTCCCCCCGCCACGACCGCTCAAAACCTCTCTCTCAGCAATTCCCCGCCCCCAACCCCATACTCCACCAAAAGCCTGGCCCGGCCACTCCTCACCCATGACTCCTTCACCCGAAAAACCGGCTCCATCTTCGATCGCAAAAATGCATGCAGTGACACATCCCAATGATCCGCATTCCACAAATAGGCCGACGGTGGAAAATCCTCCAACCAAGACATCGCAACTAACAGCTCCCTCACCGCCCCCTCCCCATGCTCCTTCACCAACTTTCGAGCCGCTCGGCGATTCACGAAAGTCTCCATCCACCCTCTCATCGGATTCCGATGATACTCCTCAGCCTCCTCCAAGACCCTCACCTGATGCTCCCTCATCAACCGCTGCATCTCTTCCCGCTCCAACTCCCCACCCTCCCACCGCCTCACCAACTCTCTCGGATTTGGAAAAGGCGGCAACTTCATCGCTTCACCCTAATCCACCTCTCCAAAAAAACCATCTCAAGAATCATTCATCAAACTCCCATTTCTTCACCTTGGAGCGGCAGCTACCCCTAAAAGCCAAATCGCCAATCGCTAATAGCCCTCACCGCCCACCCTTCATCTCGGCCCTCCAACCTCCCCCACATCCAATCCTCAATAACCAGTCAAAATCCCCTTCCCTCCACCCACCAAAAAAGCCAACACTCCCGCGTGACGATTCTCAAAGTCAAATATGCCATCTGGGCAGCCGACCACCTTCGCGCCATCAAATTTTACCAAGAAACCTTCGGAGCCGAACTCCTCTTCGAAATGGAAGTCTGGAGCGAAATCATCATCTGTGGAGCCACCATCGGCATTCATGGTGGTGGCGAAGGAAAACGAACCTGGACCGGACTCACCTTTCAAACCGACGACATCTTCGCAGGAATCGATCTCATCCAAAAAAACGGAGGAGGCCTCGTCCGTGAACCCGAAGAAGAAGACGGCATGGTCCACCTCGCCTTCTGCTACGACACCGAAGGCAACGAATTCATGCTCACCAAAAAACGATCATGAAATCCTTCCTGCAACTCCCTCTCGGTCTCCTCCGCCTCACCTCCCTTCTCGACGGGCTCTCCCTCATCATCCTTCTCTACTTCTCCATCTACGAAAAAAGAATCCTCGGTAACGATGACGCCATCCGCATCCCCGGCATGATCCATGGAGTCATCTTCGTCGCCTTTGCCGGCTTCCTAGCCCTGACTCACCTCAATCGGAAATGGCCCATCGGAAGAACCGCCCTCGTCTTCTTTTGCTCCCTCATTCCCTTCGCCCCCTTCCTCATCGAGCCTTCACTCAAAAAAGAACAACTCGGCATCTGACCCCTCTGTGATACAACACACCAGAAATGAAAAAAATCGTCATCACGATCATCGCCCTCCTCCCAATCCTCGCTATGAGCAACAATCACAAAACAACCGAAAAAAATCCCCCAAAAAAAACAGACCTGAAGACCGCCCCTTTCCGCCATGTTGTCTGCTTCAAATTCAAAGACGGAACCAAGCCTGAGAAAATCAAAGAACTCGAAAAAGGCCTCGTCGACCTCAAAACCAAAATCCCCACCATCCTCGACCTCGAATGGGGAATCAACGACAGCCCAGAAGACCTAGCCAATGGCTTCACCCACTGCTTCATCGTCACCTTCAAAGACAAAGCAGGCCTCAAAATTTAC
>JAHDGN010000088.1:10084-10296 GCA_020627645.1 Akkermansiaceae bacterium | reverse complement strand
AATCGAAGACCTCCAAGTAGCTCGCGCGAAGCGCGAAGCGACCGAGCTCTCCGACGCTCAAGAGCTCGCTGGTAAAATCGCTCGCATGAAGCCTAAGTTCACTCTCGATGTGGGCAAAAATGGAAAAGCCTTCGGTTCAGTCACCTCAATCGATATCCATAAAGCTCTCGAAGACAAAGGAGTCACCATCGATCGCCACGCCATCCTTCTCG
>JAHDGN010000088.1:7658-10074 GCA_020627645.1 Akkermansiaceae bacterium | reverse complement strand
CAAGTCGACCGGCAGAACAGATATCGAAGTCAAACTTCACGCTGACGTCACCACCAATGTGACCATCACCGTGGAAGCGGCGACCGAAGACGGAGAGTAAATTTTCCCCATCAGACTTTTCTAAAAATCGGACCTCCCAAAGAGGCCCGATTTTTTTATGCTCCCAAAAATGCTCGGCATCATCGATTCAGGCGTCGGCGGTCTCTCAGTCCTGCGGGAAATCCACCAACAAATCCCACAACTCTCCATCTCATACATCGGAGACAACAAATGGTGCCCATACGGAAACAAACCCTACCCTCAAATTCGCGAACGCATCTTCACCCTCACCGACTTCCTTCTTGAGCAAGGAGCCGAAGCCATCGTCATCGCCTGTAACTCCGCCACCATCGTTGCGATCGAAGCCCTCCGCTCCCAATACCTCATCCCCTTCATCGGCATGGAACCCGGCGTCAAACCCGCCGCCAACCTCACCCAAACAAACACCATTGGCGTGCTCGCTACCGAAGCCTCTCTCAAAGGCGAAAAATTTCACCGCCTCGTCCAAACCCACGCCCAAGACCTTCGCGTCATCACCCAACCATGCCCCCGTTTTGTCGAACTCGTCGAATCCGGCACCCTAACCGGACCCGAAGTCAACGACGCCATCTCAGAATACACCTCCCCCATCCAAGAAGCTGACGCCGACGTCATCATCCTCGGCTGCACCCACTACCCTTTCCTACGCCGCGCTCTCGAAACTCCCACCCCACATTCAACTCATCGATACCGGATCAGCCATCGCCCGCCGAGTCGCCGACCACTCATTCACGACTTCCCCCAACCCCTCCATCCAGATCCACACCACCGGATCCCCTAATCACTTCCAGTCCCTCCTCAAGGTTCTCACCCCCGAAATCCAAACTCAAGTCCAAGAACTCAATCTCCCCTAAGCCATTACCAAACCCAATGAAATTTGCCCTCACCTTCTCGCTCTCATTCCTCATCGCCCTCCTCGCCGTGGTTGCTTACCACAACCTCACCAAATCTCCCCCCATTGAAAAAAGTCCCCCAGTCCAAGACCTCCCCGAGACTTACGAATACACCACCGGCCCTGCTTCCCGAGACGGTATCGGAAAATTCTACCTTGGACGCGAGATCTCCCACGTGATGGGCCACCCCGCCCTGCGATGGCTTGAACGCCCAGAACGCGAAGACGAAGAATCCCCCTCACTCGCCATGAAACTCCTCAAACTCTCTCCCACCGAAACCCTCGCCGATATCGGCTCCGGATCCGGCTACTACACCTTCCCCCTCGCCACCCAACGACCAAAAGGCAAGGTCGTCGCCGTCGATATTCAACCCGAAATGCTCCAGTTCATTGATCAAAAAAAATCCGATCTCAATGTCCCAAACATCTCCACTCATCTCGGAAAAATCGACACCATCAACCTACCCGAAAATTCCATCGACTCTGCCCTCCTCGTTGATGCCTACCACGAATTCTCACACCCATACGAGATGATGCTCTCCATCAAAAAAGCCCTCCGGCCCGGCGGCCGCCTCTTCCTTCTCGAATACCGAGGCGAAGACCCCAACGTCCCCATCAAACCACTTCACAAAATGACCGAAGCCCAAGCCATCAAAGAACTGACCCATGTCGGTTTCAAACACCACCAAACCCTCCACGACCTCCCCTGGCAACACCTCCTCATCTTCAAAAAACCCTAACCCGATCTCCCCATGCTCGATCCCACTCAACCCTACCTCGTCGCCATTTCCGGTGGACGAGATTCCGTTTTCCTCCACCACTGGCTCACTAATCACAAGTTCTCTCAACTCACCTACTGCCACCTCAACCACCAACTCCGAGGCCCCGAATCCGATCGAGACCAAAAATTCCTCCAAGACCTACTCGGCAGCCAACTCATAACCACTTCCACCAACGTCCAACAACTTGCCCACACTCAAAAACTCTCACTCGAAACCGCCGCCCGACAAGCCCGCCACGAATTCTTCGCCAACTGCGCCCAGAAAACCGGCATCACCAACATCCTCCTCGCTCATCACGCCGACGACCAAGCAGAAACCCTCCTTTTCAATCTCCTCCGTGGCTCCCACGGCCTCAAGGCCATGCACCCCCAACAACCCATGGAACACTTCACCATCCTTCGCCCCATCCTGGATGTCAGACGATCCGAAATCGACCAATTCTTCCAGGAGACCCAACTCCCTTACTGCGAAGACTCCACCAACTCCCAACCCATCGCCACCCGCAACCGCGTCCGAAACGAACTCCTCCCGCTCATCAACGAGATCTTCCAACGCGATCCCGTCCCCGCCCTCCTCCGCACCCTCTCCAACCAACAAGAACTCCCTCCCCTCCCCACCCACAACCTACCCCCAAGACTCCCCACCCCCCATCACCAAAAACACA
>JAHDGN010000088.1:3668-7648 GCA_020627645.1 Akkermansiaceae bacterium | reverse complement strand
CCAACAAGAACTCCAAAAACTCCCCTCCCAAATCCTCTCCACCCTCAACCTCCTCGACCCCCAAGACCGACTTCACCTCCCCACCCTTCGCAATCTCCCAACCATTCTCCAAAAACACGCCCTCCACCAATTCCTCACCAACCACCAAATCCCCTCCCTCAGCGACACTCTCATCAACCAAGCAACCAAAATCATCTCAGCCGACGCCCCCCCCTCGCTCAACCTCCCCGGAGGCCAACGCTTGCGCAGAAAAGAAGGACGCATGTATATTTCAGCATGAATAAACTCAAACACACCCTCCCAATCCTCATCCTCCTCACCTCATGCACAAAAAATGAGCCTGATGTAGAGGAGGAAAAGCCTGCCCCAAAAATCACGCCCCAAAGACAAGTCGTCGGCCGCATCGCCTCCGTCGCCAAAAACGACCGATTTGTCCTCATCCAAAAATACGGCCCAGGACTCCTGCCTCCAAATTTCCTCTACCAATCCCAAGGAGCAGACGGCCGAACCGCCTCATTGCGTCCCTCTGGCGAACGCGTTCGAGACTTTTACGCCGCAGACCTCATCTCTGGCTCCCCCCAAAAAGGCGACGCCGTCATCGCCATTGCGAACCCAAAAAAGGAAGAAAAGGAAGAAAAGGAAACCGATTCCGAAAATCTAGATTCTACAGCCGAAACCAAACAAAATCCCGATTCAAAAGATCAAAAACCACCCGCAAGATCTCTCGACTCTGAACTGTAGCGTTAACCGTATGCCCAAGTTGTGGTCACTCCTCATTCTAATGCTCACCCCTTCCCTCTGGGCCAAGGTCAGCTTCAACCACGACATCCTCCCCATCCTCTCCGACAACTGCTTCAACTGCCACGGTCCTGACTCAAATACTCGAGAAGCGAACCTTCGTCTCGACTTAGAAGAACACGCCAAGAACCCAAAGCTCTCCGCAATTGTTCCCTTTCACCCAGAAAAAAGCAAAATCATCACCCGCACCCACACCACAGACCCCGAAAAAATCATGCCCCCTCCAGGGTCTCGAACGACTCTCTCCGAAAAACAAAAATCGCTTCTCACCCAATGGATCAAAGAAGGAGCTCATTGGGAACGTCACTGGGCCTTCATCCCACCCACCAAACCCATCCCTCCCAAAAACATACCCACCCCATCCTGGCCAAATAACCCGATTGACCACTTCATCGCCCTCAAACTCCACGAACAACATCTCCAACCGTCTCCCGAAGCCCCTAAAGAAACCCTCATCCGCCGCCTCACTCTCGACCTCACCGGACTCCCTCCCACTCTCGAGGAAATACAAAACTTCATCAACGACACCCACCCCAACGCCTACGAACACCTCGTCGACCGACTTCTCGCCTCCCCACGATACGGAGAAACCATGGCCCTCCCGTGGCTCGAAGCCGCACGCTTCGCTGATACCGACGGATACCAGTACGACGGACTCCGCAGCATGTGGCGTTGGCGCGACTGGGTCATCGAATCCTTCAACCAAAATCAACCCTTCGATCAATTCACCATCGAACAACTCGCAGGCGACCTCCTCCCTAACCCCACCCTTGATCAAAAAATCGCCACCGGGTTCAATCGCAACCATCGATACAACTCCGAAGCCGGACTCGTCCCAGAAGAATTCCTCCTCGAAAATGCCGTCGATCGAGTCGACACTACCTCCACCATCTGGTTAGGACTCACCGTCGGCTGTGCTCGCTGCCACGACCACAAATATGATCCCATCTCTCAAAAAGAATACTATCAACTCATCTCCTACTTCAACAACGTCCCCGAATCCGGACGCGCCATGAAATTCGGTAACTCCGAACCCTACATCCTCGCCCCAACCAAACCTCAACAAAAACAACTCCAACAGCTCAACCAAGAACTCCAAATCGCCAAAAACAACCTCACTTTACCATCCAACCTCAAATCCCAAGCCACCTGGGAATCCTCCCTCACACCCACTTCACCAGAACTAGCCCATCCCCTCATCCAACACAAACTCACCTCCCATCACCCCCTCGACCAAATCCCCCAAGCCAAACTCATCACCCACGGCAAACCCACTCAAATCCCAGGCCCCACCGGAAAAGCCCTCCATTTTGACGGCCAAACCTCCATCGCCTTTCCCAACAAAAAACTCCATCAAGACCAAGAACATCGCCGATATAGCATCTTCAAAGCAGAAGACAAATTCACCATCTCCTTCTGGATCAACCCCACTAACAACGATTCAGGCACCATCATCTCCCACCAAACCGGAGACTTCCGCTCACGGGGACTCAACATCCACCTAAATAAAGGACTCCTTTCTTTCAATATCATCCACGCCTGGAGCCACGAAACCTCCGCCATCGAAAGCACCCAACAACTGCCCTCGAACAAATGGACCCACGTCACCCTCACTCACGGCGGACAATTCACGGCCTCCAACCAAAAAATTTACTTCGACGGACAACTCTCTCCCTCACGAATCATTCATAACACCACCGCCAACTACGGCAGCAAGTTGGTCGCCCACCCCCTCCGAATCGGAGGACATGACCACCGCTACTTCCACGGCGCACTCGATGATCTTCGGCTCTACCCTCGCCCACTCACTCCAGAAGAAATCCTCATCCTCTCTGAACCCACTCCTCTCGCAAAGATTCTCCAAATCAAGAAGTCCCAACGAAGCCCAAGACAATCCGCCAAGATCCACCAAGCCTTTCTCGAACACGGCCCCGGCAACCCCTCCTTCAATCAATACCTCCAAACCCTCAAAAAACACACCGACTTCACCACCTCTCTTCCCACCGTCATGGTGATGCAAGAAAACCCCACCCCCGACCCACCTACGCAATCGTGGCATCTATGATGACCTCGGCCCAGTCGTTCAACGAAACACCCCCACCTTCCTCCCCCCCTTTCCTGCCGACGCTCCAAAAAATCGCCTCGGATTTGCCCAATGGCTAGTTTCACCCAACCACCCACTCACCGCCCGCGTCACCGTCAACCGCTTCTGGCAACAATACTTCGGCACCGGAATCGTCAAAACATCCGAAGACTTCGGCGTGCAATCCGAGGCCCCCTCCCACCCCAAACTCCTCGACTGGCTCGCCACCGAATTTGTCGAATCCGGATGGAACACCAAACACCTCCAAAAACTCATCGTCACTTCCGCCACCTACAAACAATCTTCCAACTTCACCCCCACTCTTCTCGAAAAAGACCCCTACAACCGACTCCTCGCACGTGGCCCACGCCAACGCCTCCCTGCCCACACCATTCGAGACCAAGCCCTCTACCTCTCCGGTCTCCTGACCCAAAAAATCGGAGGTCCTTCCGTCTCCCCATACCAACCACCCAACCTTTGGCAAGAAATGTCCATGGGCATGAAATACAAACCATCCACCGGACCCGACCTCTACCGCCGCTCACTCTACACCATCTGGAAACGCACCGTGAACCCACCCTCCATGGCCATTCTCGATGCGGCCGATCGCGAATCCTGCTGGGTCGGAGTCAAACGCACCAACACCCCTCTCCAAGCCCTCACCCTCCTCAACGAACTCACTTTCATCGAATCAGCTCGCCATCTCGCCACTCGTGTTCACCAACAAAATTCACCCACTCCCATCCAACTCGCTTTCCACCTCGTCACCCAACGCCAACCATCACCTCAAGAACTCTCAATCCTCAAAAAAGCCTTCAATCAATATCGAACCGAATTCCAACAAAACCCAGAATCAGCACAAAAGCTCCTCACTCAAGGAGCCTCACCACCCCCAAAGACAAATGATCCCATCGAGCTCGCTGCTCTGACCACTCTCGCAAACGTCCTTCTCAACCTCGACGAAGTCATCACCCGCGAATAGTCACTACCATGAAGCCACACGACATCGATCTAGCCGCCGAACTGAATCATACCCGGCGTTCGTTTCTCAATACTTCAGCCAGTGGACTTGGCGGAATTGCACTGGCTAGCCTATTGC
>JAHDGN010000088.1:599-3658 GCA_020627645.1 Akkermansiaceae bacterium | reverse complement strand
GTACTCCAACATGACCGACCCACTCCAACAAACCAGGCGATACTTCTTTCAAACCAGCTCTCAAGGCCTAGGAGCTGCCGCTCTCGCTTCACTCCTCCCCCAATCCCTCCAAGGAAAGCCCCCACTCACCCGAAACATCGCCCCAAAAGCCAAACGAATCATCTACCTCTTTCAAAGTGGAGGACCACCACAACTCGACCTCTTCGATCACAAACCCCATCTAGACAAAATCCACGGTCAAGATCTTCCCGATTCAATCCGCAAAGGACAACGAATCACCGGCATGACCGCCGGCCAAACCAAATTCCCCATCGCTCGCTCCACCTTCAACTTCGAAACCGTGGGCGAATCGAAAGCCACCATTAACACCCAACTCCTCCCCCACCTTCCCAAAATCATCGACGACATCTCCCTGGTCCACTCGAGGCGATCAACCACGACCCCGCCATCACCTTCTTCCAAACCGGATTCCAACTCGCCGGACGCCCGTCCATCGGCGCCTGGATGAGCTACGGACTCGGCAGCGAGAACGCCAACCTCCCCGCCTTCGTCGCCATGACCTCAAATAAAACAGGCCAAGCCCTTTACGACCGACTCTGGGGCGCAGGCTTCCTCCCCTCCAAACACCAGGGCGTCCGCTTTCGCTCCGGAAAAGATCCCGTCCTCTACCTCTCAAACCCCGAAGGAATCTCCACCAACCTCCGCCGCCACACCCTCGACCACCTCCAAGAACTCAACCAAATCCACCACAACCAATTTCTCGACCCCGAAATCCAAACCCGCATCGCCCAATACGAAATGGCCTACCGGATGCAAATGTCCGTTCCCGAACTCACCGACCTTTCCGACGAGCCAGAGTCCACTTTCAAGCTCTACGGAGAAGATGCCCGCAAACCCGGCACCTACGCCTACAACACCCTCATGGCCCGCCGACTCGCTGAACGAGGTGTCCGCTTCACCCAACTCTTCCACCGAGGCTGGGATACCCACGGCAATCTTCCCACGCAACTCGCCGAGCGCTGCCGCGAAACCGACCAAGCTTCCACCGCCCTGATTCTAGACCTCAAACAACGAGGCCTCCTCGACGACACCCTCGTCGTCTGGGGCGGAGAATTCGGCCGCACCGTCTACTGCCAAGGTAAACTCACCGACAAAACCTACGGCCGCGACCACCACCCACGATGCTTCACCATCTGGCTCGCTGGCGGAGGCACCAAGCCCGGACAACATCTTGGAAAAACCGACGACTTCTCATACAATATCCTCGAAGATCCTGTTTCCGTCCACGACCTTCACGCCACCATCCTCCACCTCATGGGACTCGACCACACCAAGCTCACCTACAAATTTCAAGGCAGACACTATCGCCTCACCGACGTCCACGGCGAACTCATCCACAAGATTCTCGCCTAAAAAAAGAGCGACCTTACCGGTCGCTCTTCTGAGATCAAAAAACAAGCTCAAACAAGTTCTAGTGACGTCTCCGCCGCCCAACGAACATCAATCCTGCGAGAGCGCCCAAGAGCCCCGTCGAAGGCTCAGGAATCGTAATCCCACCACCATCGAGAGAAAATCGAAATTCCGTCCCAGCAGGCATCCCTCCAGTCCCAGCAGTAAAGGTCCATGTCAACTCACTCCAAGCCCAGTTATCTGACAGCTCCGTATCCATCAGTCCAATGCCAACAGAATTTTCCGTTCGTACTTCCGATGTTCCGCCCCTTGGAGTTCCAAAATTCGCGTTAGTATCAAGATTAAGATTTGTAAACGTAGCAACCGATCCACCACTCGAAAGAGCTGGGAGCCCAGCGTCCATTTCTCCAGGAGGAATATTCCCCGCCCCTGTTCCATTTGTGCCGTTTCCTGTGTAGGCATTATCAACGAAACCAGGATTAGCAAAAAACCCAGAAGTCGGATTATGAGCCCATAGAGTCCCCGAATTGGCAAAGTTCGGAGTGGTTCCATCATAAAGAGTCCCTGAGAGCGCCACCGTCGCGTCAGTAGCAACAGGATCTGCTTCAACCCGACCATGGAAAGCCAAACGAGTCGTAATACCAAGATCAAACCCCATCCCAGTCGCCCCGTTCGTAATCGCAGCACCTCCAACCTGCAAAGGGACTAAACCATTCGGGAACGAAGCTGTAAAAACAAAGGTGTCACCGGCATTCATAGCCTGATCAATCGCCACCACGAGACCAGCTGAGGTATTTGGAGTGCTACTCCCACCAGCATAGGTCCAAGTACCAAAAACATTACTCGGAACGTTCACTGGAGTCGTTGTTCCAGCCCCCGCCCCACTGTAAAGACCCACCCCATTCACACCTACCCCTGACAGCGAACCGCCAGTACTGTTAGTTGCCGACCCTCCCGAAAGAAAACCAGTATTATTATCGAAAAGCATTGCCCCAGTCGCCGCCTGAGCGCCGAAAAGGCAAATACCGATCTGTGTGGCTTTTTGTAGCTTTTTCATAAAACGAAAGTAGCCTAACACCCCCCTCCTTGCAGACAACATTATTAGTACAAACAACGGTATGAAAAATTCAAAAAGACATTAGGACACTAAGCAAAAACAACTTATATCAAAAGAAAAGCTGCCCACCACCCAATCAAAAGCCCTAATTACTGGACGCCCAATAAGATAGATGTCATTTTGTTCCGATTTATGAAAAAGATATTATTTATTGCAACAATATCGCACACCTTTCTCTTACCTATTCTCACATTTGGCAGGCATCATCACATTTTTGTGATGATAGGCGAAGACAACCTTCTCGGTGTCGAATCAACCCACTCAAACTCCACTCCCTCTCAGAACATTCAAAATCACATTCAAGATATTCCTTTCTGGGCTAAAATCCAAGGAACACACTCCACAAAAGTCCACCAAACAGGATCCCAATGGACCAACCTCCAAATCCTCAACGGCGGAACCCAAACCTGGTTTGGCCCTGAAATCTCGGCAGGATCCAAACTGAAAGAACTCGGACACCAACCCACGCTCTTCAAATACGCCAAAGATCAGTCAAATCTCTGGCGCCACTGGAATCCTCTGGATGCCACAT
>JAHDGN010000088.1:0-589 GCA_020627645.1 Akkermansiaceae bacterium | reverse complement strand
CACCCCACATTCATCATCGAATTTCAAAACGCATTGGATGAAATCACCAACAACGGAGACACCTACGACATCCAAGCCTTCTTCTGGATCCAAGGACAGTCAGATGCCATTGATACCCTAAATGGCCCAGAAAATGGCACAAACTACGACACTCACCTGACCAACTTGGTGACCGACCTGAAAACACGATTCAGCTGCCCCGATGCCGCTTTTATCCTCACAAAAACTCGAGACCCTCAAAACGGCGGTTCATCAATCTGGCCCCATGCCAGCACCGTTCGCAGCCACCAAGAATCATTTGCTTCACAACCCTTCTTCAGCGTTGTTGACCTCGACGACCTCACCACCACCAACGGAAATATCCATCCAAACAACATCAACTTGACTGGAAACGGACAAGTGGAAGTTGGGGTTCGCCTCGCCCATGCATACAACACCCTCAACCAAGACCGCGACAAAGATAGCATCCCAGACCACTGGGAAAAATCATTCACCTCCTCCCTCGCCCAACTTGGAACCGGTGACCAAGACGGCGACGGCATCCCAGACCTCCAAGAATATCAAAACTCCACCAACCCCGTTTCCAATC
>JAHDGN010000550.1 GCA_020627645.1 Akkermansiaceae bacterium | reverse complement strand
AAATTGATTTTGCGGACGGATGTGGCTGGCACTGCAGAGGCGATTAAGAACGCGATCACGGAGATCGAGTCGGAGAAAGTGGAAGCGAATTTTTTGATTGCGGGTGCTGGGGCGATTTCAGAATCGGATATTTTGATGGCGAGTTCGGCCGACGCAATTGTGTTGGGCTTCAATGTGAAGGTGGATGGTAAGGCGGTTAAGGCGGCCAAGGCCGAGGGGGTTCAGGTGAAGCTTTATTCGATTGTTTACGAATTGATTGATCAGGTGAAGGATTCGATGCTTGGAATGCTTGATCCTGAGATCCGTGAGACTGTGATTGGTCGTGCGACAGTCAAGCAGGTGTTTAAAGTGAGCAAAGGACGTGCGGCTGGTTGTATTGTGAAGAGTGGTAAGGTTTCGCGGACGGCGCATGCGCGTGTGTTGCGTGGTAAGACTCCAGTCTTTGACGGTAAGATGTCGACGTTACGTCGTCATACTGAGGAAGTTGAGGAAGTGAAGCAGGGGATTGAGTGTGGTATTCGATTGGGTTCCTTCAATGAATACGAAGAGGGTGATGTGATCGAGTGTTATACCTTGGATAAGATTGAGCAGACTTTGTAGGGGATGGCGAAGCGATTGGATCGGGTGAATGAGTTGCTGCGTCGCGAGATTAGTGCGGTGCTGCAGCGGGATTTCGAGTGGAAGAATTTGTTAGTCACTGTCAGTGATGTAGAGGTGACTCAGGATTTGAAGGAGGCGAAGGTTTTCGTGAGTATCCTTGGTGGTTCCGCTTCGGGGGTTTTGGAGGAGTTGGGAAAGAAGAAGGGATTTATTCAAGGGAAGGTGTCGAAGAGGGTGGTTTTGAGGAACACGCCAGTGTTGGATTTTCGGCATGATGCATCGGCAGTGCGCGGGGTTGATATGGTGAATTTGTTAGATGAGGTTGCTGAGTTGCCTACTGCTCCGAGGGAGGATGATGAGGAGTCGAGTGGTGAGTAGGTGAGGGGGATTTCGGTGGTGGTCGTGTCAGGTGTTCGGTGTTGGTGATTGGCTGATCGCTTTTGGCTTTTAGTGGAGCTGCTGCTTCAAGGGTGAAGTTGAGGTATGAAGGTTGATTGGGGAGGGGGTCCATTGCATTTGGGTATGAGGAGGATTTTGTGAGGTTTGGATGAAATTGAGGGATTGGTAGAAGTGGAGGGCTGGGTTGTTGGTTTCGGCGGAGAGGTGGATGGGTAGGTTGTGGGCGGTGGCTTTTGATTTGAGTTCTGAGAGGACTTGAGTGCCGATGCCTTGGCGGTGGTGTTGAGGAAGAATTGAGATGTCGATGAGGAGGAGATGTTGTGGGGTCAGGGCGGTGTAGATTCGTCCGACTGGGGTTGAGCCGATGGAGATGATTTGGAAGAGGGCTTGAGGGTAGTCGCTGCGGTATTGATGGTGTTGGGTGTTGAATTGGTGCTCGGAGAGTTGGTGAAATTGTTGTGAGGGAAGGTGTGAAAAACTCTCCTTAGAGAGGAGGGTTTGCGCAAAGAGAGATTTGAGAAAAGGTTGATCTTGAGGGGTTTCGGGTCTGAGGGAAGGATTCATTTGATGGGCCCTTAACTCCGGGAAGGGAAGACTCCTTGGAGGGCGATGATGAAGTTGATGACTTCGACCGGGTGGACGTTG
>JAHDGN010000087.1 GCA_020627645.1 Akkermansiaceae bacterium | reverse complement strand
AATTCATCCGGTCGATCGAAGCGATGATCATCGCCTCAATCTGAGAAACTCCACCCTGAGCAGCCCTCGCCTCAGCACCATAGCCAACCATCACATCCAAAACCCTCCGCCCAGGCGTATCTCGAGCAATCTCCCCGCTATCAAAGTCAGGGAGATCTTCTCCTCCATTCGACCCACCAGCCTCATCTAACATTGCCTTCACCGAATCCAACCCAGCCCCACACGGCGCATCCATCGCCATCTGATCCAACTCACGCACCATCAAATAACCATCCCTCAAAACCCGATACTCAACTTCCCGGCCAGTCTGATACCTCATCACATTCCCATGCAAAATACCATCATGATAAACCAACTGAACCACACTCGTCTCTTCCTCACCCAAAACAACCCCCGCCATTGTGTGGGTTCGCCCCGATCGAGATTTCACCGACTCAATCTCCAAGCTCAAAACCTCATCGTCCACCGAAGGCGCCGTAATCCGAGAACTCTCACCTCGAACCACCGCCTCCAGAGCCCCAACATCCAATGCCATTCTTCTTCCCACCAACGTATACTCATCGATCTCTTCAGGTAACAAATGCGTCCGACCGTCCATCGGAACTCCAGCCAAAACAACAGCCCCTCCCCCCTCAACTTCCAGACTCGTCAACTCAACTTCCCCAAAACGACGCTCCTCATTTTCTCCCCGAGGATACCTGACCACCTCAACCGCCCCATGACGCTCTCCAAACTCTTCCGGCGGCACCCACCCCTCCGGCGACACCCGCTCCGCCTCTGACTTCGACACCGAAAAATCAACCAAACGATCATCCTCAAAATCACTGCCGACATCTCCCGAAACCCCCTCAAAATCAACAGCACTGCGACGATTTGGTACAATAAATAACAATAAAAACAAACCTGCCAAAGCAGCCAAAAGAACCCAGTGACGATTTTTCATAGATAACATCTCACACCACCAAATGGAAACCCGAAACAAACCGAATCTATCTTTTGGTAGATAACGAAATTATGATTTGATCCAAGACCCGTCAATAAAGAGATCCCGAAACAACCCACAATAATATCAATAAAACCAAATAAAAAATCTAACCCATTCACCCAGGAAGATTGGAAACCACAAAAACTAGTGCGAACATATCTCAAAATACCCAGTCCAAAAATCACCGAAATTTACAATCGCAATCGAACCAAAGCCCCCCTCAAGATCGCCAACCAATGAAACGAATCATTCCAATCCTCATCGCCGCTAACCTATTCCAGTTCGCCTCCGCAAAAAAGATGGATGAAACCACCGCAAACGTCATCCGAGATCACCTTGTGCAAAATGGAGAACTAGAACTCGATGACGATTTTGAAAACCTTGGAAAAGTGTTCAAAGACACTAAAATTTACTCCGTTTTCATCTCTCAAAAAATGAACGGAAATGGAAACCCAGGAACGATCTCCATGGGAATCCCCATCGCCGTCCTCTCCCAAAAAGGAAAAATTTCCATCTTTTCCTCAACCCGAGAAGCCGCGGTTTCTCTTCTCAAATCTTACCCCGAAAAAATCAATACCGTAAAAGATCTCAAAAAGGTCATGTTGGCCATCACCCCGATCACAAAAATAGAAGACAAAGGCCAAGGAACCTACCACGTCTACAACGGGGAAGATTTTTTTGACATACCGTCAGGATACCGAGTCAAAGTGAAAGACGGCAAAATCCAATCCTGCGACCACGTCAATAAACTCGGCGAAAAAAAGAAGAAAAAATAAACCTACATTCTTGGGTTCCGACCCCTTTTTCAAGCGTTCGGAACCCTCACCTTAGAGATAGTCTAAAAACTGCCAAAAAACTGTTTGGGTAGCTTCACCGATTGAAACTGGAGGCAACCACCCGACAGAGACCCAACAGCACTAAAAGTGCTTTCTAAGAAGCTCCAAACTCTTAGGCACCGCCGTCATTGGATCTTCTTTACCTTCGAACTCCAGCGAAACGTAACCACGATACTTCACCTTCTTCATGATTTTCGCGATTCTCTCATAATCCAAGTCCAACGTATACCATCTCCCCCCTCCAAAATAAGTCTTAGCCTGCAACAACACTGTCTTCGAAGCCAACTTCTCCAACCTCGCATAGGGATCTTCCAAAAAGTTCCCCGTATCCAAGGTCACCTGCAACCACGGAGAATTAATCTCATCGACCACCCGCAAAACCCCCTCAGGTGTCAGCCCCAACCCCCAATGGTTCTCCAACCCCAAAACCACCCCACACTTCTCCGCAACCGGCACCAACTCCTTCATCGAATCAATCACCCACTTGAACCCCTCCTCCTCAGTATGTCCCTCCAACACCGGCTCAATGCCACGATTCTTCATTAACTCATCAAAATTCTTACTCGTCCCCCACCGACCAGTATTGATCCGGATCGTCGGAATCCCCATCGCATAGGCCTGCTCGATATAACAAATCGTCTGCTCCACATTCCGACGACGCTTCAACCAATCTGGATTCACAAAATCCTGATGGGTCGACAACCCCATCAACTCCACACCCGCCATAAACGCCCGACGTTTCAATTTTTGTAATCCTGCAGGCGAAAAATCCTCCATCTGCATCTGCAAAATCTCCACTCCGTCAAAACCCATCTTCGCAGCCAAATCAATACACTTCCCCACATCCCTCAAATCATCTCGCCGAAACCCCCAAAAACTATAAGTAGAAACCCCAATCGGATTAGGCTTCACCACCTCTTTCCCCAAACCAGCCAAACAACCTGCACCCGTCATTCCCAACATCGACAAAAAACCGCGTCTATTTGAATTCGTCATGCGGCGGAACATACAATAAACCTCCCCAACCCCAACCGGAATCTTCTTGAACTAAAAACCTCTGCGTTCACTCTCAAAAATAAAACATGAAAATCAAAAGAATCATTCCCCCTCAACACTCCAAATCCGCCTTTACCCTCGTCGAACTTCTCGTCGTTATCTCGCTCATCCTCGCTCTCGTTGGAATCGGCACCTTTACCTACGCCCGCGTCTCCAAAGCTTCCAAGTCGGCCACCATCACCTCCAACATGAAAAAAATCTACACCGCCCTAACCGAAGTCTCAGCCGAAGGTGCGCAAACCGGCCTCCACGGGCGCAATTCCTTCCCCCCATACCGCGGCGAACTCCGAAATTCATCATCCACCCGCTTCGTTTGGTGGGACCTTGCTGCTGAGAAAATGACCATCGCCAATCGTGACGAAGGCCCCTTCCGCTGGAGCAAACTCTACGATGACACCGAGTTCCAAAACCCGTTCTCCTCTCATAAGCTTGGCGCAGGCAAGAAAAACCGAGGAACGCTGGCCGGCGACCCCCAACTCTCACGCGGATCTTTTGCCTACAACGCCGAACTTGGCGGAGACGTCTCACCGGGAGACTCTGGCGAAAACTCCCATATTGTGCGGGTCAGCCAAGTCAGCGACCCTGAAAACACGATCTACTTCGGTGAATCCGACGACGAACTCCTCACCGATGGATGGGTCTTCACCGACATCGATGACGCCCCACAAGGAAAATACAAAAAAAGCGCACACTGCTGCGTCGTCAGCGGAGCCGTCAGACTCATCAGAAACGAACACCTCAAAAAACGCGACTCCTTTGAATTCTTCACCACAACCGAAGAAAAAAACTACGAAAACAAACCGTAAATCTCTCTGGATATCCCCGGTCTCAAAGACCATTTCAACTGGCGGCTTTCCCAAAGCCGCTTATTTTTTATCACAAAACATGCTCCGCAAACTCGTCAGCCTTACCCTCACCATGATCGCGACTTCTGCCCTCGCAGAAGTCTCCTTCAACCAAGACGTTCGCCCCATCCTCGCCAAAAACTGCCTCGCTTGCCACGGACCCGATCCACACGAAAGAGGGGCCAACCTCCGCCTCGACACCTTTGAAGGACTGACCCAGAAACGCCCAAAATACATACAACCCGCCGCCATTCCCGGAGACCCAGACAACAGCCTCCTCATCCAACGAGTCACCTCGAAAGACGATCCCATGCCCCCAGCCGACCACGGCAACCCACTCACCCCCTCCGAAGTTCAAACCCTCCGCCAATGGATCACCCAAGGCGCCCCCTACGAAACCCATTGGGCCCTCCAAAAACCCCAAAACAAACCCGTCCCCAAATCAAATCACCCCTCACCTCAAAACGCCATCGACCACTTCGTCGCAACCAAACTTGCTGAAAAAAGTCTCAAACCCTCACCCATCGCAAATCCTCGAATCCTCCTACGTCGCCTCGCCCTCGACCTCACCGGACTCCCCCCCACCATCGCCGAAGTCGAAAAATTTGCCGCCAACCCCACCGAACAAGCCTACCAAAACGCCATCACCGAATACCTCTCCCGCAACACATACGGCGAACACTGGGCCGCCATGTGGCTCGATATCGCACGCTACGCCGACACCGTCGGTTACGCCGGAGATGAAAGACGCACCATCTGGCCCTGGCGTGACTGGCTCATCAAATCGCTCAACAAAAACACCCCCTACGATCAATTCTCAACCGAAATGCTCGCCGGTGATCTCCTCCCCAATCCCACCAAAGACCAAATCCTCGCCACCGCCTTCCACCGAAACACCCTCAACAACAACGAAGGCGGCACCAGCAACGAAGAATTCCGAACCATCGCCGTCAAAGATCGCATCTCCACCACCGTCAACACCTGGATGGGACTCACCCTCAAATGCGCCGAATGCCACACCCACAAATATGACCCCATCAGCCAGAAAGAATACTACCAATTCTACGCCTTCTTCAACCAAACCGCCGACAACGACCTCCCGAACGAATCCCCCACCCACGAAATCCCCCAAATCCCCAAAGAACAACTAGACGAACTCAAAAAACAACTCGCCGAAACCAAACCCCGAACACCCGAACACCGAAAACTTCGTCAAAAAATCAACCAAGCATCACTCAAAGTCCCCATCCTCCAGGACCGCCCCGCCCATCAACAACGTCCCACCCACATCATGACTCGAGGCTCACACCTCCAACCCGCCGAAAAAGTCACCCCAAACGTCCCCGCCGTCTTCTCCTTCTGGCCCAAAGATGCCCCCAAGAACCGTCTGGGCGTCACACAATGGCTCTTCCATCCCAACAACCCGCTCACCGCTAGAGTCGCCGTCAACCGATACTGGGCCCGACTCTTCGGAACCGGCATCGTGGAAACCGAAGAAGACTTCGGAATCCAAGGAATCCCCCCCACTCACCCCCAACTCCTCGATCACCTCGCCCTCCAATTCCAAAAAGATTGGGACGTCAAAAAGCTCCTCACCGCCCTCGTGTCCTCTCACACCTACCGCCAAGCCGCCACCAGCTCGCCAGATCTCCTCAAAAAAGACCCCCGCAATCTCCTCCTCGCTCGAGGCCCACGATTCCGCCTCCCAGCCGAAGTCGTTCGCGACAACGCCCTTCAAGTCTCTGGGTTGCTCTCCGACAGAATGTTCGGCCCACCCGTCTACCCCCACAATCCCATCAAAGAATACACCAACGCCTTCAAAGGAGCCTTCAAATGGAACACCTCCCCAGGACAAGATCGCTATCGCCGCGCCCTCTACACCTTCATCAAACGCTCCGCTCCTCACCCCCTCTTTGAAACCTTTGACGTCGCCAACCGCGATGTCTGCAACCTCCGCCGCATCCGCACCAACACCCCACTTCAAACCTTCATGACCCTCAACGGCACCACCTACATCGAAGCCGCTCGTGCCCTTGCGAAATTGATGGACCAACACTCTCCAGAACTCCCGCAAAAGCTCTCCCACGGACTCCACCGCGCCCTCCTCCGACCTGGCACTTCCAAACAGACCGAAGTTCTCGAAAAATTATACTTAGAAAATATTCGTACATTTACCAACGATCCCGAAGCCGCCGAAAAACTCAACGGCAACAACAACCCTGACCCGCACCTCGCCTCGCTCACCGTGACCGCCAACATCATCCTCAACCTCGACGCTTTTGTCACCAAATGAACTTCTCATCCGCCCAAACCTCCTACCTCACCCGACGCCACTTTCTCCAAAAGTGCAACTCCGGCCTCGGCGCCCTCGCCCTCGCTCAGATCGCTCACGCTGCCTCCAGCGACAAACCTTCGAGCCCCTCCGCCCCACGCACACCCCAACTGACCCCAAAAGCCAAACGAGTCATCTACCTCCACATGGCCGGGTCTCCACCTCAGCACGAACTCTTCGACTACAAACCCGAACTCAAAAAACACCACCTCAAAGACTGCCCCGAAGAACTCCTCGCCGGCAAAACCTTCGCCTTCATCAAAGGCACCCCCAAACTCCTCGGCCCACTCTACGACTTCAACAAACACGGAGAAAACCAAACCGAAATCTCCGAAATGCTCCCCCACCTCTCCACCGTCGCCGATGACCTCTGCGTCATCCGCTCCATGCACACCGACCAATTCAACCACGCCCCCGCCCAACTCCTCCTCCACACCGGCTCTCCCCAATTTGGAGGCGCCTCCTTCGGCTCCTGGACCACCTACGGACTCGGCACCCCCAACCAAGACCTCCCCGGATACATGGTCATGGTCTCCGGCGGAAAAATGCCCTCAGCTGGAAAATCCCTCTGGGGATCATCCTTCCTCCCCTCCGTCTACCAAGGCGTCCAATGCCGCCCCAAAGGAGACCCCATCCTCTTCGTCTCCAACCCAGAAGGAATCTCCAGAGAAACCAGACGCAAATCCCTCGACGCCCTGCGCGACCTCAATCGACTCGAACTCCAAACCTTCAACGACCCCGAAACCCTCACCCGAATCGAACAGGCCGAACTCTCCTACCGCATGCAAACCGCCGTCCCCGGCGTCATGGACATCTCCAAAGAAGATCCTGAAACCCTCGAAGCATACGGAGCCAAACCCGGCGAAGCCTCATTCGCCAACAACTGCCTTCTCGCCCGACGCCTCGCCGAACAAGGCGTCCGCTTCATTCAACTCTTCGACTGGGGATGGGACGTCCACGGCACCGGAAAAGGTGACGACCTCGTCAACAAACTCCCCATCAAATGCCGCGAGGTCGACCAACCCATCGCCGCCCTCCTCAAGGACCTCAAACAACGCGGACTTCTCGATGACACCCTCGTCATCTGGGGCGGAGAATTCGGACGCACCCCCATGAACGAAGCCCGAAACGGCTCTAAATTCTACGGCCGAGATCACCACCCCGACTGCTTCACCATGTGGATGGCCGGAGGAGGAACCAAACCCGGAACCTATGGCGAAACTGACGAACTCGGCTACACCCCAGTTCAAAATCCAGTCAACGTCCGCGACCTTCAAGCTACCATCCTCCACCTTCTTGGACTCCACCCACACCACTTCTCATTCCCCTTCCAAGGCCTCAACCAACGCCTCATCGGCCCCGCCAACCACCCCAAAGTGATTCACGATATTATTACTTAGCCCCTCAATTGCATCCACGATCCAAATTCTTACACTCTTCTGACACAATCAAAGACGGGGAATGCTATCCTGCACAGGTCATGAATCAACTAATTCCAATAATCCTTACAGCACTTCTCACCTCTCATTCTCTATCTCGATCAAACGACCCCTTCGTAAAAAAACCCACCAAGAACGCTTTGCCTCCAGAACAATCTTCGATTGAGAACTTCAAACGAAATAACTTCGCTACCGACATCGAAGTCATCCAGCAAACATTCTCTCTTCCAAAAAACACAGCCTCTGAACTTCTGAGGAAAAACCTCTCTGGCAAGGCACTACATTCAACGATTCTCGAACTCTTAAAGAAGAAAGAGGCAAAACAAAAAGACCTCTTGGTAGTCCGAGCCCGCCCACATCAAACCACAACTGCCGAAGAAATTACCGAGTTTATCTATCCGACTGGGTACGAAATTTTCAAAACACCTAAAAATAAAAAAGACCGCCCCGTTGATGCTGATCAATTCGGGAGCAAATTTGCAATTCCTGTAAACTTTGATACAAAAAATTTGGGTATCACTTTGGAAGTCAGAGCAGCCTATTCAAGAACTCAAAACTTCCTCCCCCTCACTCCCAAAGGAGTTGAAATTTTAAAGAAGTATCAAGCCCAATCGACAAACTGGAATAGTGATGATCAAGAAACTACGAAAATCATTTCCAAAGCTACAAAAGATGGTGACATCACGCTAAGGCGCCAGATTGATCTGGATTTTCTTCTCAGGCATTGTTTCCTCAAAAATTTCAAACAATGGGGGGCCGCTGAACTCAACGCATCAATGCCAAACTTTGATGTTAAAAGGGTAGTAGTATCTGCCTCCCTTACTGAGAACGAACCTCGTCTCATGGGTACCATCAGCCCACCAACGACTAATTTGAACAAACAATCTGAAGAAGAAATTTGGCTCGTTTTTGCGACGGCACGACTTAAGACAATCAGTGACTAATGCAGATTCTTCTGACCACCTTCGCACCTATGATTGCCGCTGCCATCGCCGTGATGGTCGGCGGCTTTAAATTTTCGGAAAAAGAAGAATCCCATACTACTCCCCACGACCGAGAAAGACTACTTGATTTCTCTCAAAAATTTCAACAAGAGTGCCAGCGACTTGATGACCTTTTCATTTCTCATCTCAAAAGCCTTACAAAAGTGAACCATCGCTTCAGTGAAGCTACTCTTCGGTCACAAGCAAAAAACATCATCGGCATCAAAACGATCTACATTTTCAGAAAACCCGACGTCTTTGATCAGAAAAATTCTGCGATCATTTCAAACTCTTCGGTCATCTCGATCTCCCCTCCCTCCCTCAATGAACCTAGAGTATTACTCTCCCAAAAAACCGCCAACCCCTCCTATCACCAAGCAACTTTTTTACTCCCGACCAACTTCCTTTCAGGCCCTCTCAAGTCTCAATCAAATACCATTTATTCTCCAGGTCGAAAATATTCGCTAATCTCGTTAAAGCCTACCCCAGAGATCATCGTATCGTTCCTGATTGACTTCCCTATTCTTCACAAGACCGCTACCAAAGCACTAGCCACCTGGACCAAAAAACACGCCCTACCACTCACTGAAGCGAAACAACAAGTTCTCGTTCGCTCTCCCCTTCTAAAACAAAATCTTCTCACTTCCGGATCAGACCAGAAAGGTCCGACCGCCGCTTTCATCCCCTTTCGGAGTCATCTCGGAGATTTCGAAATCTCCGCCTGGGATCAAACCAAAATCATCTCCACAAGAGACCCTACCATTCTTGCCATTGCAACCACGCTCGCCACGGCACTTATTCTAACCGGTGTGTTCCTGTTTGTCTATCACCGCCGAACCACACGACTCGCCTCCCAACGTGTCTCCTTTGTCAACCAAGTCTCCCACGAACTTGGAACACCGCTCACCAACATCAACCTCAACCTTGATCTTGCCAACCAGTTCCTCGAAATTTCCCCCGCCAAATCTCGCCAACGCCTTCATCTCGTCCAAGAAGAACTCGCTCGCCTCTCCCGCCTCGTTGCCAACGTTCTCACCTTCTCCCGAAAGGAAAAACAAACCCTCCAACTCAAAACCCAACCGACTCACCCCTCTCAACTCATCAACTCGATCATCGATTCATTCCGACCCGCCTTGCAACGCCACGATATTCGACTCGAAACCAAATTTACCGACACCCCTAACCTTCTCATCTCTCCAGATGCCTTCTCTCAAATCATCACCAACCTGCTCTCGAACGTTGAAAAATACGCCACTCAGACAAACACCCTCACGATCGAAACAACCTACAAAAACAACACCTTCACTCTCCTCATCGCCGACCAAGGACCCGGGATTCCCAATTCCCAAAGAGAAAACATCTTCCAACCGTTCAAACGCCTTTCCTCAAAAATCAACGACGGCACTTCCGGTGTCGGCTTAGGCCTCGCCATCGCCCATGAACTCGCCACTCAAATGAATGGCACCCTCCAACTCCTCCCATCACAAAAAGGCGCTCATTTCCAACTCCAAATCCCTGCACCAAAAGCACCATGAAAATCCTCATCGCCGAAGATGACCCGCTCACCCTCGAAGCCCTAGCAACGTGTCTAGAGCTCGATGGCTTCACCGTCCTCCAAGCACCCGATGGCAAACAAGCACTCAATATCTGGCGAGAACAATCACCCGATCTTGTCTGCTTAGATATCATGATGCCGCACTTCTCAGGCTTCGATGTCTGCAAACGGATCCGGAATGCCGACCCCCACCTTCTCATCCTCTTTCTCTCCGCCAAAAACCAGGAAATTGATGTCGTGACGGGACTCAAACTCGGCGCCGATGACTTCATCCGAAAACCC
>JAHDGN010000086.1 GCA_020627645.1 Akkermansiaceae bacterium | reverse complement strand
GCTAACGGCATTACCGATCGTAACTCTTTCAGCACAGATTGTGAGCCCAAAAGAAACGTTTTCCACATTCACCCCGACATAAACATCTCCATCCTCCCCCAAAAGAGCCGCTGACACCGCGAATTTAGAATATGGGCTGTATGAGTTTGAGCGAACCTTCAACGCTCTCTCTATGACTTCGCTTTCAAGCATTTGTATACCGTTTCACAGCTTCTAAAGAAACACGCATCATATCAGTAAACGTCTTTTCCCGCTCCTCACTCGTAGTCGTTTCTCCAGAACGAATATGATCGCTCACAGTGCAAATAGCCATTCCTCGTGCTCCATACTCAGCGCAGACTCCAAAAAGTCCCGCCGCTTCCATCTCAACACCCAAAACCCCCATCCGATCCATCACCGAAAACATCTCCTCATCAGGGCTATAAAAAAGATCTGCCGAAAATAGATTCCCAACTTTCACACTGACACCTAGTTCTCTCGCCGCCTCGACATGAGCAATCATCAATGAAAAGTCTGCAATAGCCGCAAAATCATGCCCTCTAAATCGATTTCGATTAACCTGACTATCCGTACACGCCCCCATCCCAATCAAGACATCTCTAACCTTTACTTGATTTGAAACTGAACCACAACTTCCCACCCGAATCAAATTTTCAACCCCATACTCCGTAATCAACTCTTTTGCATAAATTGAAATTGAAGGGATTCCCATTCCACTTCCCATGACTGAAACATGCTCTCCCTGATAGACACCAGTATAGGCAAACATGTTTCTTACCTCAGACACTTGCCTTGCATCCTCCAAAAATTCTTCGGCAATAAATTTTGCCCGAAGAGGATCTCCAGGCATCAAAACTGTTTTCGCAAAACCATTTGGGTCTGCGCTAATGTGAGGCGTTGCCATCCTCAAGTCTTTACATCATTGCCTCACCGACGTCCATCTTGACCCCAAAGAAGTTTCCAACCGTCGCACCGACATCAGTAAAACTTGACCGGACTCCAAAACAACCATCTCCCTTCATCAAGACGGGAACTCTCTCTCTAGTGTGATCTGTCCCTCTCCAAGTCGGATCATTCCCATGATCTGCCGTCACCAACCATCTGTCCGAAGCATCAAGTGAGTTCAAAAAGTCCCCAAACTGGAGATCCCACCGCTCTAAAGCCACACCATATCCCTCCGGATCTCTCCGATGCCCATACAATGTATCAAAATCAACAAAATTGGTCATCACCAACCCGCCCTCTTGCCCAGCCATTTTGGTAGCCTCCCACAGAGCATCATGACCGCTAGCTTGGCATTCCTCAGAAAAACCCTGATGAGCAAAAAGGCCACCAATCTTACCAACCCCAACAACAGGATAACCTCGCCCCTTTACTTTTTCCAAGACTGTCGGATGAGGAGGTTCCACCGCAAAATCTTTCCGCCCCTTTGTTCGATAAAAACCCTGATTACTGTTAAGAAACGGTCGAGCAATCACTCGCCCAACAATCGGATTCATCAACTTTTGACGCACCAATCGACAGAGATTATAGAGACGATCTAAACCGAAAGATTCTTCGTGCGCTGCGATCTGGAAGACGGAATCAGCCGAAGTATAAAAGATGGGCTTACCACTTCTGATACTCTCTCCACCAAGTCTAGCCACAATCTCTGTGCCACTTGCATGACAATGGCCCAAGCTACCCGGAAGACCGAATTCACGATGGATACAGGCCAGCAATTCTGACGGAAAACAATCTTCCCTTTTAGGAAAATATCCCCAATCCCAATCGACAGGAACGCCTGCCATCTCCCAGTGACCACTCGGAGAGTCTTTCCCAGTCGAAATTTCTGTAGCCGCTGCCCATCCCGCCCCAACTCGAACAGCATCTAACCCCTTAGGATAGTTTCCATGGACGATTCGATAGGCTTCCCCCAGACCTCCTCTCATCAAATTCGGAATCTTCAACGGTCGATCTAACCGGTCAACGAACCACTCTGCAATGTGGCCCAAAGTATCGCTTCCCAAATCGCCAAACGAATCAGCATCCGGCGCCCCACCGATCCCGAATGAATCCATAACAAGCCAGTAAAACCTCTTCACCACACAATACCAAACACTTCGCCACCTTGCCCCCAAAATGAGGCTGATTCGAGCCAAATTATCGCTTTGGTAGAGGATCAAACCTTCTCATTCGTCACTTTTTCCCTCACCTTCTCTCTGTGACCGAAATCGAGACAGCCGTATTTGCCGCAAAAAAGGCTGGCAAAATCCTCAGGGAAAATTTCCATGCCCCGAAAAATGTCGATGAAGCAACTCATCATGATCTGAAATTGGCTCTCGATCGTGAAACTCAAGATCTCATTTCAGAAATCATTCTCGAGAACTTTCCCAACCATGCCATCTACGGCGAGGAAGGCTTAGCTGGTGACCAATCCTCTAGCCATCAGTGGATTGTCGACCCAATCGATGGAACGGTAAACTTCTTCTACTGTATTCCTCACTTTTGCGTCTCCATCGCCAAACGAATCAAAGATGATCTCCAACTCGGGGTAATTTATGACCCCATGGTAGACGAGCTGTGGACAGTCGAAAAAGGACAACTCCCAAAATTGAATGGAGCGGAAATTTCTGTCAGCCAACGCAAAAACCTTGAGGAATCAATCCTTTTCGTCGGGTGCGGAAAAGATGAAGAAGCACTTCAAACTGGGCTCGTTCGATTCAAAAACGCTTCTCTAAGAGCGCGAAAAATGAGAATGATGGGATCTGCTGCTCTCGGGATGGCCTATATCGCTTGCGGAAGGCTCGATGCCTATGTGGAATCCAGAATCTCTCTCTGGGATATTGCAGCCGGACAACTGATGATTGAAGCGACCGGAGGTAAAGTTACCCTCACTCCAAACCCCAACAATCCCGACGTTTACTCTATCGTTGCGAGCAACGGTAAAATCCCTATCAACGAAATCTTATGATAAGAACAGGAATTGGATATGATGTTCATCAACTGAGCAAAAACAGGCCGCTCATATTAGGTGGAGTTCATATCCCCCACCCGGTTGGCCTCCTTGGCCATTCTGACGCTGATGTCCTCAGTCACGCCATTGCTGACGCCATTTTGGGAGCCCTTGGCCTTCCTGACATTGGACACTATTTCCCTCCTACTGATCCAACTTGCAAAGGAATTTCTTCCCTCAAAATACTCCAGAAATGTCGCGAACTCTGCGAGAGTCATGACTTCCAACTCATGAATATCGATTCAACGATCGTCGCTGAGGCCCCAAAAATCTTACCGCACTCCGCAGAAATGAAATCTAATATCGCTCGCTCTTTAGATCTCAGCGCTTCACAAATTGGAATCAAAGCCACAACGAATGAGCAAATGGGGTTCCTTGGCCGAAGCGAGGGAATGGCCGCGATGGCAACCGCCCTTGTCATTCAAAATGGCTTCTTACAGCGCTAGATCATAGCTCCGACCACTCTTTCCTTCACGCCAGTGCATGAATGCACGATTGACGACAGAGTAACCACCCACTGTCGGGTAATCTCCCGTGAAATACCAATCTCCTGGATTTTTAGCACCAATCGACCGGTGCAAATTTTCCACCGACAGATAGACAACTTCGACCTCCCCATGCCAATCAATATCTTCTGGATAAACAATTCGAGCGATCTCTCTTGAGATTTCTTCATCGGTGAAACTTGAATACAGTCGTTTCACCGCATTTCTGCGTTCTTCCCTCGGTTTCTTCATCTCTTCCACACAGTCTTGATAAACCTCTTCAATTAATCCGCCGTCACCATTCTGATTGAGCAAATTAACAGTCGCCTGGAACGCAATAAATTTACCCATCTCTGACATATCAATCCCATAACAATCCGGATACCGAATCTGCGGAGCAGTCGAACAAATCACAATCTTCCCCGGCTTTGTTCGTGCCAAAATCTTAAGAATCGATTGCTTAAGCGTTGTCCCTCTAACGATGGAATCATCCAGAGCCACCAAACACCCCCCTTCAGGCACAATGCCATAGGTGATATCATAAACGTGTGAAACTAACTGATTTCTCCCACTCTCCTGCGAAATAAATGTCCTAAGTTTGATGTCCTTGTGAGCCAACTTCTCACCAATTGGCCAATTCCTCATCACCATCTCATCAAGCTTTTCTGAATCAAGCGTCCCTTGCTGAAGAGACTCCAAAAGCTCATCTCTCACCTGCTTTCGACGATAGAGTCGCAACCCCTCCATCAATCCATAATAAGCAACCTCAGCCGTATTAGGAATAAACGAAAAAACTGCATTCTGAAACTCATCACCAATCGAATCCACGACCTGCTCAACCAAGGCAGCCCCCATCGCCTTTCGTTCTTGATAAATTTCGGGATCATTTCCCCTCGAAAAATAAATTCGCTCAAAGGAACATGGCCGACTTTCAACCTCAGGAGAAAATCTTTCACATCTCTTCTCTCCCTTGTTTTTGATCGTCATGACCATACCCGGCGGCAACTCCGACACTTCTTCCTGCTCCGCTTCAAAAACAGTCATCAATGGAACCCGCTCACTTGCGAAAGCGATAACCTCATCGGTTTCATAGAAGAAGCATGGCCTAATTCCATGGGGATCGCGCATCACAAACAAATCTCCATTTCCAACGACACCACTAATACAATAGCCGCCATCCCACCCTCGAGCCGACTCCTCAACAACCTCAACTAAGTCCAAACGATCCGAAATCAACTCAGCCGTCTTATCACCATCAATCCCCTCATCTCTCAGACCATGGTAAATGTCCGTATGAGCCTCATCCAAATGAAATCCAATCTCTTCTAACACAGTTTGGGTATCTGTTCCAAACACCGGATGCTGCCCCCGATCCATCATTCGCTGATTCAACGAATTTGTGTTAGTCATATTGAAGTTCCCCATCACCATCAACGTCCGAGTTGGCCAGTTACTCCTCCGCAAATAGGGATGACAGGATCCAGTATCGAAATGACCAGAAGTTCCATAACGCAAATGCCCCATGTAAACATCCCCAGCAAAATCAAATTTGCGACGAAGATCTTCAGGATCGTTCTGATCCACCATTTGCTTGCGATGAGCCTTTGCCAATGACTTAAGCTCCGATCGAAACAATTTCGAAAGCGCGTCTTTTTTCGTATCACGGCGGCGAAAAATGTAAGGTTGTCCTGGTGGCATTCCAATTTTTGCGCACCCAATACCAACCCCATCCTGACCACGATTGTGCTGTTTCTCCATCAAGAGAAACAGCTTGTGGAACCCCCACAAAGCTGACCCATATTTGTCCTGATAATAAGCTAACGGCTTCTTCAATCGCACCACGGCAATGCCACATTCGTGCTTGATGTCGTCACTCATACGTTGATTTCCTCAGGAATTACGAACCCTCACACCGACCCCATCTCCCGGACGAACAGTTCCCAAAACAACTCCCCCAGGTCCAACATTAAGAGCATGATCAACATCATTCTCCGAAACAATAGCAACCCAGCCTATCCCCATGTTAAAGGTATGAAAACGATCGTTCTCATCCGAGAAAGCCAGCATCTTTTGAGCGGCATCATTTTCCCAGTATGGAATTTCAAGATCCGCCCCCATTCCACGAAATAGTCGTTCCAAATTTTCAGGCAATCCTCCACCCGTGATATGAGCAAATGCCTTCGCTCGAACTCCTAGCTTTCTAAATCCATTCGTTACATCATGATATAACCTGGTTGGAGCAAGCATTTCAACAAGGTCGCTCTCAGAGAACTCGCGCTTGTGTTCTGCCAAAATACGCCGACATAGACTCCAGCCATTTGCATGAAATCCATCTGAGCGATATCCAACTAAAACATCGCCGCGCTCAATTTGAGCAGGATTGATCAGGTCCTCTTTTTCAACAGCACCAATACAAAAACCAGAAAGCTCGACAACCCCCTCTGGAACCAACCCAGGCATTTCAGCGGTTTCTCCACCAGCCAAAATACATCCACACTCCTCGAGATAGTCACACATACCAGAAATCAAACGCTTGATCCGCGCGGGTGCCAATTTTTCGACGCCGATGTAATCCAAAAACATCAAAGGATCCCCTCCCGTCGTAATGATGTCGTTCACACTCATCGCAACAAGGTCCTTCCCAGCCTCTTCTTCCATCTCTCGCTCCAAAAGCAATTCAAGCTTTGTTCCAACACCATCGCAACCAGTAACAATCACTGGCTGCCGATAGTCACTCAAATCAAAAGCCGCTGCGAACAACCCAAAAGAATTGAACAACTGCCTCTGTTTCTGTGTTCGGCTGACATCAACCTTAATCTCATCGACAAGAGAAGCCGCAGCTCTCGTATCAACCCCTGCTTCTTGGTAAGTGACCTTATTCCCCATGTGGCGCCAACTTTTTTAAATTGATTCAAGAAAGCGTCACGCCTTTTTATTCTACAATTGACCACAATTTTAGTCCCAGATGAATACTCAGCAGGTTAAACTAGTCTAAAATGACAACTATGGACAAGGTCACCGTCACTTCCATCATCTTTGTTTTCCTCTCACATCTAGCCCCCGCCGACCAACCAGACTGGCTCAAAGAGGTCAACGTCCCCCCAAACGCGACAATTAAGAAAATCCCAGCCACCAAACTCACTTACTCGGCTACCTGGAATGGACGTGTAAAAGCAGGGAGTTTTAAGCTGATTTTTGGGCAAAAGGATCCTCGATACCCAAAACACTACCTAGTTCGCTCATATGGCGGAAGTACTGGGTGGGCCCACGCCCTTTTTCCCTACCAATACAACTACACCGGGTTCCTTCACCCTCGCACACGCAGAACCTTACTATTTGCCGGGACCGAAAAAGACCGTAAGGAAGTCGATACCCTTAACTTTTTGTTCAACAAAAACGGCGTATCCGGCACAGAAATAGACCTAGAAAATGGGCGAAAAACCGTCAAAAAATCTGAATTCAAATACCCGAACAGTTTAGGGCTTTTTAGCGGCTTCCTTCAAATTCGAAGCCTTAAACTCAAAAAAAACGATAAAATCGTCATCCCTCTCCACCCAGTAAGCTCGCCCTACCTCTGCCGAATTAACGTTTTAGGAAGAGAAAATCACTTGGGTAGAAAATGCATCAAACTCGATGTCGCCCTCCAAAAAATAGACAAGAACATGAAGCTCAAGAAATACAAAAAATTGAAGTCTTCCACGGTTTGGATCTCAGACGATGCCTGGAGAATCCCCATCGAAATCCGTGCAAAAGTATGGGTTGGAAACGTCCGAATTTTTCTGAGCAAACACGAAAACCTTGTTCAATAAAAAACCGCCCAGAACCTCGTTCCAGACGGCTTGAAAATAAGAAGCTTGATAAGTTCTCGGTCTAGGACTCCTCGCTAGCTTCCGATTCTTCTAGCTCAAGATCATCATCATCAGCCAAGTTCTCCAAATCAACCCACTCGATAAAGGCCATTGGAGCAGAATCACTCGGTCTTGGACCTAGTTTAGTAATCCGGCAATACCCACCTGCTCGGTCGCCCACTGCGGGTGCAACAACGTCAAACAGACGTTTAACTGCCACATCCTGACGAAGAAAGCGAAATGCCATCCTTCGGGCATGAACCCCGTCTTCTCTTTTGGTCAAAGTTACCAATTTCTCAACGATTGGGCGCAAAGCCTTAGCCTTTGCCACAGTTGTTCGAATACGACCATGCTCAATTAAGGAGCATGCCTGATTGGCAAGAAGGGAACGACGATGCCCATCCTTTCTTTGAAGTCTGACTGTTTTACGGCGATGTCTCATCTCTATAGTTTCTACAAAATATACGATTTTTTTACTGATCTAAGTTTTGAGCAATCAGATCAGCAAGTCCAACGGGCGGCTCCTCTTCAACACCCAACCTTGGTCCCGGAGCTCCCAGAGCAGACCCAGTAAGCAATGACGGATCCAAGTTCATTCCCAATCCAAGACCAAGCTCTTGGAGCTTATCCTTAATTTCATTGAGAGACTTCTTACCGAAGTTACGATACTTCAGCATTTCAGCTTCGGTCTTCAAAGCAAGCTGACCAACCGAGGTAATATTTGCGTTGTTTAAGCAGTTAGCAGCACGGACCGAAAGCTCGATCTCGTTGACACTCATGTTTAGAAGCTTCTTGAGAGCTGCATTCTCTTCAGACTGCTCAGCAGGTGCCTCCTCGAAACCAACCGCATCATCATCATAATTGACGAAGACATCCAGGTGGTGACGCAAAATTGCAGAAGCCTGCAGAAGAGCATCATGAGGTTCAACCCTTCCATCAGTCCAGATATCCAGAACAACTTTATCAAAATCGGTCATCTGCCCAACCCGGGTCTGCTCAACATGATATTTGACGCGGGTGACAGGCGAGAAACTAGAATCAATCGGAATAACTCCTATCGGAGCTCCTGGGCGCTTATTCTCATCTCCAGTCTTAAAACCACGACCAACTTGAACCTCGATCTCCGCATCAAATTTCACCTTTTTGTCCAAGGTGCAGATGACTAAATCCTTATTCACCACCTCGTAAATGTTATCGCCCTGGATATCTCCAGCAGTCACTTGCCCTTCTTTCTCAACCTTCAATGTGAGCACACGTGGCTCCTTGTCGTGGGCCTTGAACTTGACCTGCTTCAAATTGAGGACGATGTCGGTAACATCCTCAATAACTCCGGGAAGAGTCGCAAACTCATGCTGAACACCCGCAATCCTAACGGATGTAATCGCAGCGCCTTCCAAAGACGAAAGAAGCACCCTTCTTAGCGAATTGCCAATCGTGTGACCAAAACCTTGCTCAAACGGCTCTGCCGTAAACTGAGCGTATGTCTCAGTAGCAGTATCTTCATTCTTTATAAGACGGTTAGGGAGCTCGAAGCGGCTCAACATCACAGGACCATCATTCTGTTCCTCAACAACTTCAGTAATTTCTTCTGACATGGATATTTTGGTTTGCCGGGTTTCCCTCTCGCGAGTTGATACATCGAGCATCAAGAGGACCAACGGCGTTTAAAGATTCTCGCGGGCGCGAAGGCAAACACCTCCTCAACCTAAGAGCAAATCATTTTTTCGAAAAAATAACCCCCTGATCGCGATATTCCCCCGCAAATCGTCCGAAAAACCAGATTTTCCGCGATCTGAGCCGAATTCAAAGACTAGCGAGTAACTTGTCGTGAATACCTCCAAAACCACCGTTACTAAGCACCGCGACAACGTCTCCACTCTCGGCTTCCGCTGAGACATGGGATACAATTTCATCAACTTCTCCCAAATACCACGCCTTCCCACCACTACTCGCAATATCCGAAACAAGTTTCTCTGGATCTAAGCGATCTTCCTCAGCAACCTTTTCAGGGTCTGGGACAGAAGGGATCACAACCAAGTCGGCCTTCTTCAACGCTTCTGCCAAATCATGCTGAAAGATATTCCTCCTCGTCGTATTCGATCTAGGTTCAAAAATCACCCATAAACGCCTTTGAGGGTAGCGCTGCCTCAATCCATCCACTGCCAAGCCAATCGCTGTGGGATGATGTGCAAAATCATCTACAACCGTAACTCCATTCACCTCTCCACGCTCCTGCTGCCGTCTCGCGATCCCCTCAAAGCCCAGTAATCCTTCCCTCAAACCCTCCGAACCTATTCCCGCAAACCTTGCAGCGCAAACTGCCATCGCAGCATTCCTGACATTAAACTCCCCAACCATCGGCACCTCATAACCTTCACCATCAATGACAAAACGACTCCCCGTAGGTAAATACTCTACATCCTCAATTCTCAGATCACAATTTTCTCCGAATCCGACAAGTCTAACCGGACAAGGTGCTTCAGAAGCCGCCTTAAGACAGTTTTGATCATCTCCATTGATCAACGCGACCCCATTCTCAGGCACCACCTTAAGGAGGCGAGAAAAAGTCAAAATAATCTCATCCAGATCGTCATAGATATCAGCGTGGTCGAACTCGATGTTATTCATAATAACGAGCTCTGGAAGGTAATGTAAAAACTTCGACCGCTTGTCAAAAAATGCAGTGTCATACTCGTCCCCTTCCATCACCACAAAATCTGAATCGCTAAAACGAGCCCCCTGCCCAAAATTTGCAGGAATCCCGCCAATCATGAAACTCGGATCCGTCCCTGCTGACTCAAAAAGCCAGGCTAACATCGAACTAGTTGTCGTTTTTCCGTGAGTGCCACTCACCACATAATTACGACGCCCCCTGAGAAAATACTCCTTAAGAACCTCTGGGAGAGAGAGATACCTCAGTCGACGATTCAAAACTTCCTCAGCTTCAATATTCCCTCGACTGACTGCGTTCCCAATGACAACCGTCGTCGCATCACTCGGAATATTTTCCGGCCGATACCCTTCCATTATCTTCAAACCCTTGCTTTCTAGAAAAGTAGACATAGGAGGGTAAACGGC
>JAHDGN010000549.1 GCA_020627645.1 Akkermansiaceae bacterium | reverse complement strand
CCAACGCCACGTGGCGGAGACCTCCGGTCTCCTCGCCCAACTGACAGCCAACACCAAAGACCACCCAACTCATCACCCTCTAAAAAAACGCCCCCCAATCAGGTCTCATACGCGATCACAAAAACCCAACGAACCATCGCACCAATAACCTCCTCAAAGCACAAAATCACCCATGGAGCGGCAGCTCCCCTAAAAGCTCAAAGCCAATCGCTAAAAGCCAACGCCGCACACCCTCCCCCCCCTCCCGAATCCCCCCACCACCGAAACATTCTCAACCCTTTACGAACCTGACACCGATCCATCACCTAGCCCGGATATTTCATGGAAGTCTGAGTTCGCCTCAGATCATTGCATTTCAGAAGGCGGGCGCCGATGTCGAGGAATGACTGAATGCTCCTCGAGATCAAAAACAACAACCTGAAATCTAATGAGATGGGAAGAAATCGAGATGGCCCCATAAAACATTCGAGCTAGCGCTCATTCCACTCCAACAACTCCTCATAAGTCACTCCATTCCCACCAAACAAATCCAACGCACTTCCCACCGTCGCATCCAACCGCCCCCCACTAGACCCCTCGATCAACTTCAAATCCTCCATCCCCCTCACCCCACCCGCATAAGTCACCCGACACCCTTCCCACTGCCCCAACAATCCAACCAACTCCTCATCCACCCCACCACACTTACCCTCCACATCAGCCGCATGAACCAAAAATTCCCCACAATACCCCGCCAACCACTCCAAAGTCTCCAGGCTCACCTCCACCTCTGTCACCGTCTGCCAACGGTTCATGGCCACTCTCCACCCCTCATCCACTCGTCGACAACTCAAATCAATCACCACCCGATCCGCCCCCACTTCATCCGCCAACAACTGCGCTCGCTCCTCTAAAAATTTCCCCGTCTCATCAAAAAACCACGACGTTACAATCACCTCACTCGCCCCTGCCTCTAGCCACTCTTTCGCATTCTCCAACGAAATCCCCCCACCAATCTGCAATCCACCAGGCCACACCCCTAACGCCTCCAAAGCCGCCTCTCTATTACCAGGCCCCAGCTGAATGACGTGCCCGCCACGCAAATCATCCCCTGCAAACTTCTCCGCATACCAACCCGGCTTCCTCTTTGAGACATAATTCTCCTGCGCACCATCTTCACTCAAACTCCCCCCAACAATTTGCTTCACCTTCCCCTCGTGCAAATCAATACATGGTCGAAACTTCGTCATCGCCTGAGACGTAAGTAAATGATCCCCTCCCACAAACCAAGCCTCATGAAAAAACTTCTCCCTCTCATTCTCCTCAGCAGCAATCTCCTCGCTGACCCTCCATCCCTCAAAAAAGAAAAACCCACCATTCCCCCCAACAACCCAAAACCACCCAAAGGCATGGTCTGGATCCCCGGAAAAACCTACAAACGTGGAACCCCAGAAAACCCCAACCTCCCACACAACCCCGAAGAGCGCCCCGTCCACGAAGTCACCGTCTCCGGCTTTTTCATGGATCATCACGAAGTCACCAACGCCCAGTTCAAAAAATTCATCGACGCCACTGGATACAAAACCCAGGCCGAAAAAGGCTGGTCCGCCAACGATTTTCCAAAAGCCCCCCCCGAAGCCCTAAAACCCGGCGCACTCACTTTTGCAGGCCCAGCCAAAGC
>JAHDGN010000548.1 GCA_020627645.1 Akkermansiaceae bacterium | reverse complement strand
TGATTGTGGAGGATGGTTTGGCGTGTCGGACGATGGCGGCGTATATCGATTTGAATCCGGTGAGGGCGGGAATGGTGGAGGATCCGGCGGATTATCGTTGGAGTAGCTATGGGGAAGCGGTGGGAAGGGGTCGAGGAGCGAAGAAGGCGCAAGCGGGTTTGGTGAGAGCGTTGCAGGGGCGTCGGAAGAAGGAAGGTAATATTGGGGCAAATGCACGGGGGTGGGCGCAGGGAGGATTGGGGAAGGAATATCGGAGGATTTTGATTTCGGCTGGGACGGTTCAAGAGGAAGAGCGGAGTGAGAAGGGGAGGAAATATCAGGTGGTGATCAAGAAGGGGATGTCGAAGGAGAAGGCGGAGCGTGAGTTAACGAGGCTGGAGGGAGAGCGAGTGAGAGATTTGAAGATCAGTCAGGTGATTCGGTGTCGGGTACGATATTTTACGGATGGAGCGGTGATTGGTTCGAGGGAGTTTGTGAACAAGGCTTTTGAGATGAGTCGATGGCGATTTGGGGAGAAAAGGCGAGATGGGGCGAGGAAACCTCGAGGGACTTTAGGAGAGTTGGCGGGTGAGATATGGTCGATGAGGGATTTGCAGAGGGAGTAAGGGGGAAGTTGGGAGATTTGGGGAAGATGAATAGGTGCATTGTGCTCGTAAGGTGTTCGGCGTTTGCTGTTAGCGTTTAGCAGGTAGCTTTTAGGGGAGCTACCGCTCCGAGGGTTATTTGTCGTTTGAAGGTGATTGTGAAATTGCAGAGCACTCAATTGCGGCCGAGTTGTGCTGCCACGATAAATATGAAAGGTTGTTGAATTTTTTTTTAGCACAGATTTTTACAGATTGATACGAATTGGGGGGGGATTAGTGGGTGGCACCCTTGCTGGGGTGCTTTTGGTTGATGAGAAGAGGACCAGGGGTGTCGCAGCGCTCAACCCCTGGCCGCCATCTGAGATTCGGGAGAAGAAAGTGATTGAATCTCAATTTGCTCTTGAAAATCGAGATGAATTACGACCAGGCAGTGGAAATTAGTAGAAAGTGGTGGAACAAAAAGACAGAGTTTGGGCTGACTGTTGCTCAAAACGCAACAACGTCAGTTTGGAAAAATTTCAGCCAGAATGACGATCAGGAGGTTAAAATTTATACTTTTGTCTGGAGGGGGATTACTTTGACTTAGACTCAGTTCAATGAAGCTAGATAACGGAAAATATTGGTTGATCTTCTTTGGTATGTGCCTTTTGGCTGCGCTGTTTTTTTTGTTCAAGTTACGAAGCGATGGCGAACTAGATCAGAAGGCTGGAGAACAGCCACTGCAGGAATCGCAGTTTGACAAGTTGAGCGAGGAAGAAGAGTTGAGTCGGTTATCCCGCACCAGCAAAATTCTTGATAGAACCCACAACACGCCGATCAATTTTTGGGGTCAAATTGTTGACCAAGATGGCAAACCTCTTCCGGGCGCAGAGGCTAAGATCTCGGTTGATGAACGCGGTGGCCGGAAAGATTACGTTGTCGTTTCCGATGGGGACGGGCGATTTGAACTTCTCGGTAAAAAGGGCGCAAGAATCTACGTCAAGGTCTCTCATGATGGTTACTCCCCGACGTCAGATAAGAAAATTGGGACAAATATTTCTGCTCGGGCAATTTACTATTCTCCTGGATCTGACCCGAT
>JAHDGN010000547.1 GCA_020627645.1 Akkermansiaceae bacterium | reverse complement strand
TGCTCCAAAAATCACCTTCTCCAAATCCGGCCCAAACATTGTCGTCAACCTCACCATGCAAGAAGCAGCTTATCTCCCCATCAATCCTAATGTGACTTGGGAACTACAAAGCAGCCCTAACTTGGACTTCCGGCCAGAAACCCGATCAATCGTTCCACTGGAGAGCTCCCCCAGCACGACATTCATCAAAACTTCTCAAGATGACATTCCCGAAAACGGCGACGGCCGTACTCATCTCTACCGACACACAATCGACCCACTCAGCCACAAACAGTTTTTCCGCCTAGTAATCTCCAACCAGTCCAATGAAGACTAAGAGCCTGATTTAGTTGATGAGGAAGCCATTCCTATTCCTAGCTCTCTCCCTCGGCATCGTGACCCTTCACGCCGACCTTCAAAGCCAGGCTCTAAACCTGCATCAAAAAGCAGTCGAAAAATTTCACGAGGGAGACCCGAATACATCATCCCAACTCGCAGCGCAATCATACCTTCTTCTTAAGCAAGACTCGAACTCCAAAAATGATGATCTCACTGCTTGTTCAGGCCTCTCTGCCCAAGCTGCACGCAATGCCGGGAATTTCCCGCGAGCCCAAAAATGGTTTCGCATTGCCTTAACCCACGCAAACCCTACCGACTCAATCATCTACCGCTCAGAACTTGCGGAAATGCTCATGAAGAATGGAAACCTCGAGGAAGCTTGGAACTCTCTAGAGCCTGCTCCTGAAATCCCCCCACCTTCTGCAATTCTCTCCCAATGGTATCAAACCCAAGCGAAACTGCACCTTGCCTGCGGGCTCCCTAGCCAAGCGAAAATATCGATCGAGAAGGCTCTTTCCTCACTCCCTGCTACCCAATCACAAAACAAACTCGCTTTATCCATCGACGCTGCAGGAATCAATCTTCGGCTCAATCAACCAATCTCGGCCGAAATCAAAGACATCCAATCTCAAATCAACAATTTATCAGAACCCCACCCTGAAATCCTCTCGGCCTTCTACTCAATGGCCGCTCAAGCCCCTCATTTGACCGCAGCCAAATCCCTATCTTTCCTAAAAAAAATCGATCTCGAATCTATTCCGGAACCCGCTCGCCTGACCTTCTCCGTCACCCTCGCCGAAGCTTACCTCAAAAATGCCAAACCCCAACTCGCCTCAAAAACCCTCGCCCCCGTCATTAGTAGCGAACTCCTCCCTGACGATCACCCCTTGCTTTCCCAAGCCCTTTCGCTCATGGCTGATGCCAACAACGACGAATCCTTCGCCCTCCAAAGCTCAAAAGTCGCCCTCCGCTGGCTCGAACAATCAAATGACTCAGATCTGCTCTTAGGACTCCAGCGGACCGTCGACCCCCTCTCGCCCCTCATCAAGCATGCCCCCACACATTTGCCCACAACCGCTCTCTCCTCTCAAAATCATGCCCTTCGAAAACGCCTCAATGGCAAAACCACTCTCCCCACAAAACAAACCATCCTCTACCTCATCTATTCAAAAAATTTTAAAAAACACTACGGGGCTTTGGTCTTCCAACAAAGTCAAAAACCAATCTGGATCGAACTCGGACCAGCCCAAAAAATCCACAAAAGAATTTTCAATACCATCTATACCGCAGAACGAACCATTGCTGGGAAAAATAATGGAGGCTACCGCTTAATCGTTCCGCTCACACTTCT
>JAHDGN010000546.1 GCA_020627645.1 Akkermansiaceae bacterium | reverse complement strand
CAACGTAAACTCAACAACCAACGGCGATCTCTAAACCGCTATGGGATGGCTGTGTATGGGAATTAAAAAAAAACGAGCGATAATCCGCTCGTTTCTTGCTACCATACAAGCTTCTCGCTCGGAAAAAGTTAGCGATTAAACTTAATTTTCCCGTCCGCAAGGATCTGAGTCTTAGTCGGCTGAGGCACCGTCGGAGGCAACAACGAACTGGACGGAGGAGGCGCAATGATCGACTGAGTAGGCCGCGGAGGAGGAGGAGGATTCAAATTCATCTTGGGTGCTCCTCCAGCTGGTGGAACTGATCCTCCAGGAATCAAGGGTTGCGTCTTCCGAGGTGCGGGTACCTGACCAGATCCAGGAATGAGAGGCTGAGTCTTGCGAGGTGAAGGAACTGGCACGTTGCCGCTTCCCGCCGGCGGAACAACACCACCTGGAACCAAAGGCTGGGTTTTACGGGGTGAAGGAACCTGAGGATTTACCCCAGTCGCAGGCACAACTCCACCAGAAGGAGGCACCAACGATTGCGTTGGTCGGGGAGTCGGAATCTGCGATGTCGGAGGCCCCGAAGGTTGCAACGGAGCTGGCGAATTACCCGAACTCGTAGGGACAACAGCTCGCACAGTCTGCCCTCCCGGAGGAACCAAAGGAGAAGGTGTCACCTGAGGCGAATTTGGGCCCTGAGGTAAAGAAGCACCCGTCGAAGAACTCACCGGACCTCTTGCATCAGCAATCTCTTTAGCCCCCATCGGCTGACCAGCTCCCCTCTCATTGTCGATGACAACATGCTCAGGCTTCACCCGATCCATTGGAATCGTGACCGCAGGTGGCGGAGTCACACTCGCCTTCAACTGCTCAGACTGCACATAAACCGAATGCATCGCCTCTTCCGCCGCCGCCCGCTGAAGGCCAGGAATCGAAATCGGAGTGGTATGACCATCGAGTGACTTCTTAAGCTTCTCCGCGTCTTCAGCACTGCGCTTAATCCATGGCAACTCCTCCAATTTAGGTAACTCCTCATCAAAATCACCCCACATCTTCTCCGTATCATCAATCCACAACAAGAAGTGCTCAATATCGGGGCTTACCAAATCTGGATCCAATTCAATGGCCGCCCCATAAAATCTAGCCGCCTGCATCACCATTCCATGGTGCAACAATGCGTTCGCCAATCCAAGATTCTGCACCGCCTTCCCCTGGTTCAACCTTTGAACCTCCGTCAAAAGACGAATTGCCTTCGCCGGCTTTCCCTTACCCAAAACTTTGGCCGCAAAAGCAATTTCCAAGTCAACCGAGGGGATCTCAGGAGCACGCCAAACCAAATTCGCAGCCTCCTTCGTATGCCCTTGGTTGTAGAGCAAATGAGCCAATTCTTTTCTCACTTCCCAGTCGTTAGGATTCGCCTCAAGCTTGTCCTCCAACGACTCACGTTTCTGCAGAAATTGATCAAAATCGCTCATTAGTCCACAAATCTTAACTCGGCAAGTCGAAACGGTCCAGTAGTAACTTTGCAGACAACGGTTAAAGTTTATAATAACAAACGTTAAACTATCAATCAATTTTGAATTTCCAGGAGCAGCTATAAATGAAACCAGAAACGCTTCTTAATTGAAATAGATCCGAAGCCTCACTCGCTCAACAAACAGAACCAAACCCAACTCCCCTAACCTCA